>DASRRA010000164.1:0-8083 GCA_035696085.1 Bacteroidia bacterium
AATCAAAAATACTCACTGCTCCTATGCAGATCAGTATTGGGTTACAAAATAAATTGTTGGAAGCAATGGCCATGAAGTTGCCTTGTATCACCTCCACACTGGCCAACAATGCACTGCAGGCAAAACCTGGAGAGCAAATCCTTGTAGCGGATACTCCGGAAGAATATGCGAAATGTATTCTTAGTTTGTTGAACAATGAAAATGAATTGAATCGTATAGCAGAGAATGGTTATCAATACGCTCTTAACAATTTCAACTGGCATCAGACCACACAGCTGCTGGAAAAATTATTTGAAAAAGGAAATTCCACAAAATAAAAGGCTGCCTCTTAAAGCAGCCTTTTATGTTTTTAAAAAGTAGTATTCATGGCTGGATTACTGTGTGATCCGAAGCTTTAGCATAGGATCAAATCTTCTCCGACTTGAACCAAAGAATCAGTTCTTCATCAAATTTATACCAGATACCATTGGATCCTTCCCATTGGGAGTCGATTACAAGCGCCCAGTTTGTACCATCTGTTGAAGATTTTAACGCTTTACCATCCAGTTTTAAGAGTTTACCATTTTTGTCTTCCCAGGTACCTTCCTTTACGGTTTCCCATTTTTGATTATCTGCCGAAGCCCACAAGCTTCCATCCGTCGCATTGATCTTATAAAATAACTTTTTTCCACCGCGTGCACCTTCCCAGGTTCCGTTAGATGTTTTAACCCAGTCTGCAGCGGCTACCGCTACAATAGATTCTTTGCCCGCCGAAGCTTCTGCGTGGGCGGATGATTGTGTTGCATTTACTGCATATGTAAAACACAATCCACACGCTAATAAAATGATTTTTTTCATAGGGGATATTGTTTTAAAAAATTTATAATAGCCGAAATTAGCAGAATACGGCTTAAGAAAAAGCTTTTTTTAATTTTTTTATCAAAAAAATTGCGTTTGTAAATTTTTGTGTGCTATATTTGCCCCACAGTTTTACAAAAATGAAGAAACAAGTATTAAATAACATGTGGTGGTGGACGTACTCAAACAAAATGAGAACGGCCTAGTCATTATATTTAATAATCATCAAGTATATTTGCCCGCTCTCGCAGCGGGCTTTTTTTTTGACTAATTGAAAAACGAAATGAAGTATAAACTTACAACGACTTATAAAAAACTATTAGCGGATACCTACACGCCTGTGAGTATATATCTCAAACTGCGTGATAAGTTTCCCAACAGCATTCTCCTGGAAAGCTCCGATTATCATGGAAATGAAAATAGTTTTTCATTCATCTGCTGCAAAACACTGGCATCTGTTAAAGTAGAAAATGAACAGATCATCACCATGTTTCCGGATGGGAAAATAGTGGAGAACCCTATAAAAAAAGGAGTTTCCGTTCCAGAAGAAATAAAAAAGTTTGCGGATTGTTTTGAAGTATCAAACAATGAATTCAAATTCATTAACAATGGTTTGTTTGGATACATCGCCTATGACGGCGTTCGCTACTTCGAAGATATTGCTATCAATGCCTCTAAAAAGGAAAGTAAGAAAATTCCTGACCTGGTATACAGCGTTTATCAATATGTAATTGCAATCGATCATTACAAAGAAGAAATTTATTTATTTGAGCATAGCTTTGAAAATGTTGAAAAGAGTGGCTTAGAGCAATTGGAGGCTTTTATCTCCAACAAGAATTTTGCTTCTTATCCTTTCCAGACAGAAAAAGAAGAAGTGTCCAATTTTACAGATGCTGAATTTATTAAAGTTGTTGAAAAAGGAAAGGAACATTGCAGAAGAGGAGATGTGTTTCAAATAGTATTGTCACGCGAGTTTTCCCAGGCATTCAAAGGAGATGATTTTAATGTATACCGTGCCTTACGCTCCGTAAACCCTTCCCCTTATTTATTCTATTTCGATTACGGGAACTTCAAAATTTTCGGCTCCTCACCGGAAGCACAATTGGTTATCAAAAATAAAATGGCCACCATTCATCCGATTGCTGGTACATTCAGACGAACCGGTAACGATGATGCCGATGCCCAACTAGCAGAAAAATTAAAACTGGATGCAAAAGAAAATGCAGAGCATGTGATGTTGGTGGATCTGGCGCGTAACGATCTCAGCCGCGACTGCAAAGAGGTGAAAGTGGAAACATTCCGTGAAATTCAATTTTATTCTCATGTAATTCACCTGGTATCAAAGGTTTCTGGAAAATTAAAACCGGAAACAACGACGATGAAACTGGTAGCAGATACCTTCCCGGCCGGTACTTTAAGTGGTGCCCCCAAACACATGGCCATGCAATTAATTGATAAATACGAACGCGGAAACCGCAGTTTTTATGGGGGATGCATTGGCTTTATGGGCTTTGATGGAAACTTTAACTCTGCCATCATGATACGCTCTTTCTTAAGTAAAAACAGCCATTTGTTTTACCAGGCAGGAGCCGGAGTGGTCGAATCCTCCAATGAACAAAGCGAATTAAATGAAGTGAACAATAAATTAGCGGCTCTAAAAAAGGCAATAGAATTTGCAAAACAAATTTAAGTCAATAAGCATTTATGAAAATATTAGTAATAGATAACTACGATAGCTTTACATACAACCTCGTACATTACCTGGAAAAGGTGACAGATGCAACCGTTGATGTATATCGTAACGATAAAATAAAATTAGAAGAAATAGAAAAATACGATAAGATTCTGCTTTCACCGGGTCCTGGAATTCCATCCGAAGCAGGAATTTTATTGGATGTCATTAAAAAATACGCACCTACCAAAAGTATATTGGGCGTATGTTTGGGGCAACAGGCCATTGCAGAAGCGTTTGGTGGCTCTATCAGCAACCTGAAAGAAGTATTTCATGGCGTAGCTACACCGGCTACTATTTTGGTGGAAGATGTTTTGTTCAAGAATGTTCCTAAAAAATTAATGGTGGGTCGCTATCATTCCTGGGCTGTTAACAAAGAGGATCTTCCGAAGGAACTGGAAATTACTGCTGTTGATGAATCGGGAAGCATCATGGCCCTTCGCCACAAAACCTACGATTTAAGTGCGGTTCAATTCCACCCTGAAAGTGTACTCACTGAACACGGATTACAAATGATTGAAAACTGGGTCAATAAAAAATGAAAGAAATATTAACCAACTTATTCGAAAGCAAGACACTTTCCAAAGAAGAAGCAAAAAATATTCTATTGAATATTACTGCCGGGAAGTACAACACCTCACAAGTGGCAGCCTTTATGTCTGTTTACCTCATGCGTACCATTACCGTGCAGGAACTCTCCGGCTTTCAGGAAGCAATGCTGGAATTGTGTTCCCAAGTTAACTTCGATACGGATGAAACCATTGACATTGTTGGAACTGGCGGAGATGGAAAAGATACGTTCAACATTTCTACATTGGCATGCTTTATTACAGCCGGTACTGGCATAAAAGTAACCAAGCATGGGAATTACGGCGTATCTTCAATAAGTGGATCATCCAATGTATTGGAAGCAATTGGATATACGTTTACAAATGATAAAGCGATACTGCAGCAACAACTGGAAAAAGCCGGCTTGTGTTTCATGCACGCACCTTTATTTCATCCGGCTATGAAAACCGTAGCACCTATCCGCAAAGAATTAGGCGTACGTACGTTCTTCAATATCCTGGGACCGATTGTAAATCCTTGCTTTCCAAAATATAAGCTAATAGGTGTGTACAACCTGGAAATGGTCCGTTTATATAATTACCTGTTACAAGGCAGCTCTTCTGAATACACATTGGTACACTCATTTGATGGATACGATGAAATATCACTCACCTCTGATTTTAAATTAGTCTCCAGGCAAACCGAACAGTTGCTGCAACCGATTGAATTGGGTTTTAAAAATCTGAAGCAACAGGATATTGCAGGAGGCAACAGTGTGGCGGATGCCGCAAAACTCTTTTTAAAAGTATTAAACGGAGAAGGAACCTCTGCACAAAATGATGTAGCATGTATCAATGCTGCTGCTGCCATTCATTGCGTTCATCCCAATCGCTCCATTACCGATTGTATTGCCGAAGCACAGGAATCCTTACAATCCAAAAAGGCATTACATGTTTTTAAACAACTAATTAGCAACTAATCACCTATGAATACACTCGATAAAATCATTGCACACAAACACAAGGAAGTAGAGGAGCGTAAGGCATTATACCCTGTAAAACTGTTGGAACAATCCATCTTTTTTAACTCCCCAACGGTTTCCTTTAAAAAATATTTACAGCGTGAAGATAAAGTAGGTATCATCGCGGAATTCAAGCGCAAATCACCTTCTAAAGGAAATATCAATAAATATGCTGACCTGGAAAGAACCACCATGGGCTATATGCAGGCTGGTGCCAGCGCCTTGAGCATATTAACCGATACCGAATTTTTTGGTGGAAAAAATTCAGATCTCACAACCGTTCGCAAATTCAACTATTGCCCGATCTTACGAAAAGAATTCATCATTGATGAGTACCAAATCATTGAAGCAAAATCCATTGGAGCAGATGTTATATTATTACTCGCGAATGTATTAACACCTCAACAAATAAAGCAATTTGCCTTATTCGCCAAAAAATTAGGACTTGAAATATTATTGGAAATAAGAGACGAGGAAGAATTGAAAGCCATCAATGAGCATGTGGATGCTGTGGGGGTGAACAATCGCAACCTCAAAGACTTTTCGGTAAACATTTCTCAATCCTACGACTTAGTAGATAAAATTCCCAACGATTTTGTTAAAATTTCAGAAAGTGGAATTGATGCGGCTGAAACCATCATAAACCTGAAAAACGCTGGCTTCAAAGGTTTCCTGATGGGGGAACAGTTTATGAAACAAAGCCGCCCGGAAATTGCCTGTTCGGATTTTATTAAAGAAATAAACGCACTGAAAAACACTTTAAAAACAGTTTAAGTTATGGGACTAACCTTTAGAAAAGCGACAGAAAAAGATCTACCGGTTATTGCTGCATTGGCTGAAAAAATTTGGAGAAAACATTATGTGCCTATCATTGGCGAAAAGCAAGTGGAATACATGCTCAAGAAAATGTATTCTGCTGGAAGCATTTTAAATCAAATGAAGGCACAACAAAATTTTACACTTGCTTACGATGATGATGTGCCGGTTGGATATATTTCCATTAGTAAAAAGGAAAATGGCAACTATTTTTTACATAAATTCTATGTGGACACTGACAAGCAACGGACAGGAATAGGTTCTGTGTTTTTTGAAAATATAGTGAGTTCACTTCCCGATGCAAAAACAGTTGAATTGACGGTAAACAGAATTAATTACAAAGCCATTAATTTTTATTTTAAGAAAGGTTTTGTAATTAAAGAAGTAGCTGATTTTGATATAGGAGATGGATTTTTTATGAATGATTTTGTTATGGTATGTCAGGTGAAAAGTTAGTGAAAACTGGCCGTGTAAGCTTTAGTTTAACTTAAGCTTGTTGCGAGCATAGAACTGATTTATAGAAAAAAATTAATAATAATATATGCGATGAAAATTAAAGTGTGTGGTATGAAGTATAAAGAAAACGTGGAACAGGTGGCAGAATTGAAGCCTGATTATATGGGCTTTATATTCTATGCACATTCAAAACGCAATGTTTCAAATGAACTTCAATTGCTCGATCTCCCGGCAGAAATTGAAAAGGTAGGTGTTTTTGTAAACGCCGACGCCGACTTTATCATTGATAAAATCAGTACACATAATCTGAACTGTATTCAATTGCATGGAAATGAACCCCCTTTTTTTTGCCGGCAGATGAAACGTATAACCTCCATAATAAAAGCATTCGGGGTAGATGAGCACTTTGACTTTAATACATTAAAAGATTATGAAGATTGCTGCGATTACTTTTTATTCGATACAAAAACACCCGAACATGGGGGTAGTGGAAGGCAATTTAACTGGGACCTGCTTGACAACTATTCAGCTGCATTACCTTTTTTTATAAGTGGAGGGCTGGACTTGGAAGCTGCAGGCAAAACAAAAGAACTGGCTAAAAAATATCCGCGTCTCTACGCAATTGATGTAAACAGCAAGTTTGAAAAGAGCCCGGGATTAAAAGATGTGGATCAACTCCGGCAGTTGATGCACCTTATCAGAAACTAATACGAACAATTATTTAACTAAATATACTTATGGAAATGGATTATCAGGTGAATGAAAAAGGATATTATGGAAATTTCGGAGGCGCATTTATCCCCGAAATGTTATATCCAAACGTAGAAGAGTTACGTCAAAAGTACCTTCAAATCATTAACGAGGAAGCATTTCAAAAGGAGTGGCGCGACTTGCTAAAGGATTACGTAGGTCGTCCCTCACCTTTGTATTTCGCCAAGCGCTTATCTGAGCATTACAAAACCAATATTTACCTGAAACGGGAAGATTTAAATCATACTGGCGCACATAAAATAAACAATACGCTTGGGCAGATTATACTGGCAAAGCGCTTAGGCAAAACCCGCATCATCGCGGAAACCGGAGCCGGGCAACATGGAGTGGCTACGGCTACCGTGTGTGCACTCATGGGGCTTCAATGCATCGTATATATGGGGGAGATTGACATTGAACGCCAGGCTCCCAATGTAGCTCGTATGAAATTATTAGGTGCAACGGTAATTCCGGCAAAGAGTGGCAGCAAGACCTTAAAAGATGCTACCAATGAAGCGATCCGTGATTGGATCAACAATCCGGTGGATACACATTATATCATCGGTTCTGTGGTGGGGCCACATCCATACCCCGATATGGTAGCCCGTTTCCAGGCGGTCATCAGTGAAGAAGTAAAAAAACAGCTAAAAGAAAAAACAGGAAATGAAAACCCCGATTACATGATTGCCTGTGTTGGTGGAGGAAGCAACGCAGCCGGTGCATTCTATCACTACCTGGATACAAAGAGCGTTAAACTCATTGCGGTTGAAGCAGCAGGAAAAGGTATTCACTCCGGGCACTCTGCTGCCACCAGCGTGTTGGGTAAAATCGGGATCATTCATGGCAGCAAAACCTTATTGATGCAAACAGAAGACGGACAAATTGTGGAGCCTTACAGCATCTCAGCCGGATTGGATTATCCGGGTGTAGGGCCCATACATGCGCATTTGTTTGAAAGTGGAAGAGCAACGTTCGTTTCCATCACGGATGAAGATGCCTTGAAAGCGGTTTACCAACTCTGCAAACTGGAAGGAATTATTCCGGCTTTGGAAAGTGCACATGCCCTCGCTTATTTGGAGGAACTAAAAGCCAAAAAAGACGAAGTGGTAGTCGTCAATTTATCTGGTCGCGGCGATAAAGATTTAGCGACGTTTATCAAACACGCCGGACTCTAGAATTATTTAATTAAAGATTTAAACTAATTGATAATGAATAAAATAAATAAGTTATTTAAAGAAAAAAATAACAACATACTCTCCATCTATTTTACAGCGGGTTTCCCATCTTTGAATGACACTGCAACGATCATTAAAGAACTGCAGGATAACAGTGTGGATATGATAGAAGTGGGGATGCCGTTTTCTGATCCTTTAGCTGATGGGCCAACAATTCAACATACAAGTGAAGTAGCTTTAGATAATGGTATGACTATCAAATTGTTATTTGATCAATTAGCTAAGGCCGAAATCAAGAATTCCCAGGTGGCCATTTTACTGATGGGCTATCTGAATCCCGTCCTTCAATATGGTATAGAAAAGTTTTGTAAAGATGCTTCAGCCTTGGGTGTGGATGGAATCATCTTGCCGGATCTGCCTATGCAGGAATACCTGGATGAATACAAGCCGGTGTTTGAGAAATACAATCTGAAAAATGTATTCCTCATTACCCCTCAAACATCCGATAGCCGGATACGCTTCATTGATGAACATTCCGATGGGTTTATCTACATGGTTTCTTCTGCAAGCACAACCGGCGCTAAATCGGAAATTCAGGACTCCCAGGAAGCTTATTTTAAGCGCGTACAAGGGATGAAACTGAGAAATCCAACCCTAATTGGTTTTGGTATTTCTGACGGAAAAACCTTTGAAAAAGCGTGTGCTTATTCCAACGGTGCCATCATCGGAAGTGCTTTTGTAAAAGCA
>DASRRA010000165.1:0-1674 GCA_035696085.1 Bacteroidia bacterium
ATTAGAGATTAAGATGGCTCCTGAAGACGATAAAATGATCCGCTTTGATGTGACGGATACGGGAATAGGTATTCCAAAGGATAAGCAGTTGTTAATTTTTGAGGCGTTTCAACAAGCTGATGGGTCAACAAAAAGGAAATATGGTGGAACAGGATTGGGGCTTTCCATCAGCAAACAATTGGCAAAATTGCTAAATGGTAAATTAAAACTGGAAAGTGAACCAGATAAAGGAAGTACGTTCAGCTTATTTATCCCTGTTATGAAAATGAATGTGAGCTATGCGCCTTCTGCACAAATTGAGACATTTACAGAACCTGCAAAAAGAGCGGAGTCTGTTTCCATTACCAAAGCAGAGGATGAGAAATCCAGTCTTCAAATCCCGAATTCTATACCGGATGATCGTAACACGATTTCCAAAAATGACAAGTGCATTTTAATTATTGAGGATGATACGGTACTCGCCAAAGCATTGCTGGAGTATGCACGAAAAAAAGGATATAAGGGATTGGTTTCCGTAAGAGGAGATGAGGGGGTAGACCTGGCAGTAAAATACAAGCCGATGGGCGTGTTACTGGATATACACTTACCGGTAAAAAATGGCTGGGAAGTAATGGAGGAACTGAAGTCCAATCCACAAACACGACACATTCCTATTCACATCATGTCATCCACCCAGGCAAAAAATGAAAGCTTAACCAAAGGGGCAGTCGACTTTATAGATAAACCCATTGCTTTTGAACAAATTTCGGATGTGTTTAAAAAGATCGAATACATTGTCAATAACAAGTTGAAGAAGGTATTGATCGTAGAAGAGAATCCGAAGCATGCAAAAGCACTGGCTTATTTCTTAGAAACATTTAACATCAATTCTGATGTAAAAAGTGACCTGCACGAAGGTGTAGAGGCGCTAAAAAAAGAAAATCTGGATTGTGTGATTCTTGATATGGAAGTATCCAACATTAAATCATACAGTTTATTGGAAGAAGCAAAGACAACCAGTGGTATCGAAAATTTACCTATTATTGTTTTCACGGGTAAAAATTTATCCACTGCGGAAGAGCAACGCATTAAGCAATATGCGGATTCTATTATTGTAAAAACGGCTCATTCTTATCAGCGTGTATTAGATGAAGTTTCACTCTTTCTTCACTTAGTGGATAGTGAAAAAGAAGAACGAAAAAAAAATGATTATAAAAAACTTGGTGCATTGAACCAAATACTAAGCGAAAAAACCGTGTTGGTGGTTGATGATGATGTGCGTAATATTTTTTCGCTTTCCAAATCTTTGGAAAAATTGAAGATGCAGGTGATTACAGCAGTAGATGGAAAAGAAGCGATGAAAAAATTAAATGAGAACCCCAATGTAGACGCCGTGTTATTGGACATGATGATGCCACAAATGGATGGTTACCAGACAGCCACAAAAATAAGGGAACAAGCCAGATGGAAAAATTTACCTATTATTGCTGTAACTGCTAAAGCAATGAGTGGAGATCGTGAAAAATGTATAGAGGCAGGTGCTTCTGATTACATTACAAAACCGATTGATATTGATCAGTTGTTGTCCTTATTACGAGTGTGGCTGTATTACAAAAATTAGAACGAGTAAACATGACTGGAAAAAACATAGTTATAATTGATGATGACGCCCGCAATATCTTTGCGTTAAAAGCA
>DASRRA010000166.1:0-1913 GCA_035696085.1 Bacteroidia bacterium
AACGCATTGATAACGGCCTGGAAAGATGGGTATTTGGAATCGTTATCGCCTTTTACCAGAATGTTCATTTTAGAACCCTGGAAAGCGGTAGCCGCTGCCCTCATCCATTCTACCAGTTGATTATCGGTGCTGTCTAATACAGGTATACCACTTACTTTCACGCCTTTCAGTTCATCTGGTGTTTTAGCCAGGTAAGATTTTAACTGGCTGAAGGGAACACCGATATAAGCCGCAGGTTGTTTGAAAGCATTTATTTCAGCTGCCGTTAAGCCAAGATTTTTTGATGTACTGATGGCTTCCAGTATTTCTTGTTTTTCGTTGGGATTTTCATCCGACACAGAAAAATATACTTTACCGTCTTTATCAATAGTAATCATCACAAAATCCTTGCCTGGGGCAATCTTTGAGTGAACGGAAGTAGGCGTAACAACGGCCAGTGCTTCTGCGGGCTTGAATTTGGTTGTCAAGATGAAAAATGACAAGAGCAAAAAAGCCACATCACACATGGCGGTCATGTCTATCACAGTGCTCTTCCGGGGTAATTTAACTTTTGGCATGACTTATAAATTAACATTCATATTATAGATTCAGATTTTGCCACATTCCATAACGATCGTCATGAAAAACTGCCTCTTATTTGTATAAAGAAGCAAAGCTTTGTGTCAAAGTGAATCCACTTTCATCGATACCATATGTTATTCCGTCAATCTTTGTAGTAAACACGTTATACATGATAATCGCGATAGCAGAAGTACCGATACCCAGGGCCGTATTGTAAAGGGCCTCAGAGATACCTTGAGACAATTCACGTGCGGCTTCACCACCACCTGAATCACCCAGTTTAGAGAATGAACGAATCATCCCCATTACCGTTCCTAACAGACCCAACAGGGTTGCGACAGAAGCGATAGTTGACAAAAACACCAGATTTTTTTCCAACATTGGCAGTTCGAGTGAAGTAGCTTCTTCAACTTCTTTTTGGATAGCAACTACTTTTTGCTCGGTATCCAACTCTGTGTTGGTGATCATTTCTTTGTACTTTCTTAAACCAGCTTTCATTACATTACCAACTGAACCTTTTTGTTTGTCGCACTCACCCAGAGCGGCATCAACATTTTTATTGGCAAGATGATATTGCACTTTGCGGATGAACTCTGCAATATTTCCTGTTCCTGTAGCTTTAGAGATAGTCAGGAAACGCTCGATAACAAAAACAATAACGGTTAACATACATCCGATAAGGATCGGAACGATGATACCACCTTCATACATTTTTACGAAATTACCTTTAGGACCAGAATGACTTGGCCAAAACCATGCACCGGATGTATCTGGTTTTGTGAAATTACTAGCGCTACCCATAACGAAACGCCAGATGATGTATCCGGCTAAAATACACGCAAGCGGGGCAATCCATGAAATAGCATTGCTACTTCTCACTGGTTGAACTGAAGTTGAAGCCTTTACTGTTGCAGTTGGTCTTGTTTCTGCCATGATCGTTTGTTTTTAGTGTTTTGTAAATTATCTGATTAGTTGGTTTTTGTAAGTACAATTCTACATAAAAAATATTCTTAAAAAACAAAATGCCGAACAATTTCTTTTTTACAAGGACACACAAGTTAATAATTTTCCCTAATTAACAACCAAATGTATTTTGTTTAAATAATTGTTTTGCTCAGGCAGTTTAAAAGTTTTTAGAACCACTAATATACCCGGTTTATCGCGAAAAATATATTTCCAATTAGTTTATCAAAGATTAGGCTGTTAAGCTCATTTACTTATTTTCGGGTCTTAAACCGTTGTATACTCATGATAAGAATGGAATTACCCAAAACATTATTGTTATTACCCGCTTTGATAGTGACCATCTCTATTTCAGCACAGCAGCGAAGACCAACACCCGCACCTTCGCC
>DASRRA010000167.1:0-4156 GCA_035696085.1 Bacteroidia bacterium
GCTGGAAATACATGAAACCGCACATAAACTCGGCATGCCATCCAATGCTACGATGTTATACGGCCATATTGAAAAATACGAACACCGTATTGATCACATGGACCGCTTGAGAAAACTACAGGATAAAACGAATGGCTTTAATACATTTATTCCATTGAAATTTCGCAACAAAGGAAACCAAATGAGTCATATTTCTGAATCTACCGTGATTGAGGATCTGCGCAATTATGCGGTATCACGTATATTCATGGATAACTTCGGGCATATAAAAGCCTATTGGCCAATGATTGGGCGTACTACGGCACAGTTGTCATTGTCTTTTGGGGTGGATGATATCGATGGAACGATTGATGATTCTACAAAAATATATACGATGGCCGGATCTGAAGAGCAGTCACCAAAATTAACCACACAGCAATTAGTAGAATTGATTAAACAAGTGAATCGTACGCCTATTGAGAGAGACACGCTGTACAATGTGTTGAATGATTATAGTAATTATGAGTTTGTTGAGGCTTGATAAATTTTATCCCTTCAGCAACGCATTCAGCTTATCCAACACCTCTACTTTTTTTCTCCTTGATATTTCAAAGGTTTCACCTGTTTTAAGCGACAGCGTGGCGATTTCTCCCTTTTGATATTTGGCACATTGGGATGAATTGATAATTACACTTTTATTAATTCGTATAAAACCTTTTAAATCGGCCGTAAATTCATCAATTTCTTTCAGTGTTTTTGAAATGTAGTATTTATTCCCATTTACAAGGTGAATATTGGAATAATTACCATCCGCCTGCATGTAAGAAACACTGCTCATTTGAATAAATATGGTGTCGTTCTTTACACGTATCGCCATCCTTTTATCCGTGTTATTCGGATTGATGTTGTTGAGCAGGTTTTCATACAGCTTGAATTTATTTTCCTTTTCAACTTTCTTTAATGCCTTTTCAACTCCGGCTTTCAATTCGCTTATATCAATTGGCTTTAGCAAATAATCAAGTGCACTGAATTTAATTGCATTGATGGCATAGTGATCAAAACTTGTTACAAAAATAATATCAAAAAATATTTCTTTGAATTTTTCCAAAAGCTGAAATCCATTCCCATTGGGCATCTGGATATCTAAAAAGACGAGATTAGGCTTTTTATTTACGATCTCTTCATAAGCTGCGGTTACACAATCTGCAGTTCCAATTACGTTAACCGAAGGGCAATGTACTTGCAATAAATTTTGCATCAATTCTCTGTTTGCATGCTCATCATCAACAATAATTGCGTTTATCATATGAAGGACTTTAAAGTGTTAAGATAATAAATTTTATTGTTGCAAATATGACTAAATAGATTGTGTTTGAAAGAAGCTTTTCGTTAAATTTTGTTATGACAGTTTCAATACAGCTCTATCATTGGTAAAATAATTTCTACAGAGGTACCTGTTGCTTCACCTTGTTCATCATACTTATCAATAATTTGTAAAGAGAATTTACTTTCTTGTCCAAATAACTCAATTCGTTTTCCGGTTAGTTCCATTCCTACAGAATGATGTGTATTATGAACTATTTTTTTCTTGATTTGGTCAGAAGCTTTTCTTCCAACACCATTGTCTGAAATTGTGATCTTCAAAGAATTATCCTGTTGAATAATGGTTAGCGAAATAATTCCTAACCGTGCCTTTAACGGCATAAGCCCATGCCATATTGCATTCTCTATGTAAGGCTGTAATAACAAAGCCGGAATCATCAGCGACTCCTGATCAATCTGTGGTTCTACATTCAAATGATAGGTAAATGCTTTTTCAAAACGCAATTGCTCCAACTCAATGTATAAACCCAATGTCTCTAGTTCCTGCTTTAATGAAATTTCATTGTCCTTTGAATTATTTAATACAAGGCGTATCAGTTTGGAAAATTTAACAAGATAGTCATAGGCGAGCGTTGCATGATTTTGTATAATGAAATTTTGTATAGAATTGATCGCATTAAAAATGAAATGCGGATTCATTTGAGCCGTTAATGCTTTCATTTGGTACTCTGCCAATAGTTTATTAATTCTCAGTTTTTCATTTTCCCTTTTTTGCACAATGGAAGTTCTCCATAAAACAATAAAATAAACAATGCTTATTAAAATAACCACTTCTAATAAAATAAACCACCAGGTAAGCCAAAATGGTTTTTCTATTGTAAACTCATAACTGCTGCTCTGCTGGCTCCAGATATTATCAGCGTTTGCAACTTGCGCTTGAAACGTATATGTACCGGGTGCCAAATTGCTGATCAGGATTTCATCCGTGTTGGTTTGTTGCCAGATTGAATCCAAACCGATTAACCGGTAGCGATACTTGTGCGTTCCATTGTCATTAAATGTCAAACCATTCAGTATAAACTTTAAATTATTTTCATTGTATGGAAAAAGGCTTTTACCGGCTATAGCAACATTGTTAACTTTAATAGAATCAATATGCGCAGGGGATGGGGGAGTAGGTTTCAAATTATCTTTAATATGAATGGAACTTACACCATTCATCGTACCGACCCATAAGAATTCTTTGAATGCATAAAGTTTGGTAATATCGTTGGAATTTAACCCGGTTTGTTCAGTCACATTTTTAATTTTCCATTTACCTGTTTCAATTCCTTCCCGCTCAATACAACTTAGTCCGCTATTCGTACCGACCCAAATGTTTCTATATTGATCAATCGCAATGGCAGTACAAATTTTTGCTATCAATCCATCCTTTTGACTTATCTGGGTTATTTGTTTGTCTTTCATGCGCAATACACCATTACCAATGGTGGCTATCCAGATACTGCCATCTCTATCTTCCGCTAAATCAATGATTGGGCTATAAAGCAATGGATTGATGTAACCCAGCGGAATAAACTTTTCATCTTTAAATAAGTAAATCCCTTTTTTTGTTCCGACAAAGATATCATTGCCAACTGGTATGGCAGAGGAACAGGCATAAACCGTTGAAAAAGGAATCATTTTATTTGTGGTCATGTTTATTTTTTTTAACCCGCTTCCGCTGCGTAACCAGATAAAACCATCTTTGGTTGTTAGGAGGCTCTTGCTTCCACCAAAAAGTTTGGCGTTTGAATGAGGAATTTCTTGATGGCGTGCATTAAATCGGATAACGCCTTTCGAAAAGCAATAGTAAGTGGTATCTCCTAATTGTAAGGCGCTATAAAAGGTACCCCATGTTTTAATCAAGCGATCGATTGTTTTTTCAGAAACGATTTTTTTGTCAATCTCCTGAAAGCAATTCATTCCAAAGGTACTAATGAGTAGCGTGTCATTGATAGCATTTAAATAAATGATATGGTCATTTAAATTAGCTGGAGTTTGGTATTGGAAAACGGAAGTAGAGGGTATATAAAATATACCGTTTTCAAGCGTTGCTGCCCAGGCACCGCCTTCATGATCTAAACACAAGTCATCAACTGAATAGGAAGTGAGCAATGAGACAGGGGTTTTTGTAAAATCTCCATCTTTAAAATAATCAACACCGGCTTTCAAATAACAAATCCATGTACCATGATTGGCATCTGTAACAATTTTTATAATGTGTTTATTAAGATTTTTTTTGGTGACTTTTCCTTTTGAAAAAATATATAAAATAGTATCTGCACCCATTAATAAATCTCCATTTGCTGCAAATCCTTTTGTAAACACGTCCGGCTGCTGCTTCGTAGTGAAAGTGTAATCCTCCCATTTATCGGGTTGATTAATAAAAGTATGTCGTAACATATGGGTATAACTTCCATCACTTGCTTTCTTTTCGGACCACTTTAAAAACGAATATGCGATACGGTTTTTATTGATAGTAGTGATGACATGATGCGGACCCGGATCTAATTTTATAAAATTGAATTTGGAATAATTGTCCTTGGCTTCCGCATAAAAGCAATTGGTTAATGTATTAATCCAAATGGTATTTGCAGAATCAATATAGAGCTCTTTAATGACATTCCCGGATCCTAATATTTTATGTAAGGATGCTGAAGCAGGTGTCTGTCGGATGACGCCTCTATCCCAAAAACACAACTCATTGCTTTGTGAAGCAAACCAAATTCTTCCCTGGGGATCTTCACACATTCTGAAAATGGTATTGTCCGGCAAGCTGTCTGCTACCGTATAGGTAATGAATTTTTTACCA
>DASRRA010000168.1:0-12751 GCA_035696085.1 Bacteroidia bacterium
CATACTGGTTGTAAATGCCCTGGAAACCTTTGCTTCCAATGTCACGAAACTTGCATGATTGATGGGGTTCTGAAAAGCTACGTTATTAACCGAAGCCGTTACAACCACCCGTTTGCAATGGCGGTGAGCCGAAATAGAGGCTACCACATCCATCCATTGTAATAACCTACCACCAAACAGGTTGCCTAAGGTATTGGTGTCATTAGGCATAACGATTTGGGTTTGTATGGTTAACGATTCTTTCGCGGACTTCGCTTTCATGAGTATTCTGATTTTACACAAAGATACTGAGTTTTATTGAAATTGATGCATCTTACCCACCTGCTTAAGTGGATACTTTGTACCTTCGTAAAAAAATCCCAAATGGAATATTTATATATTAAGTCCCTACATATTATTTTTATTGTAACCTGGTTTGCCGGGTTATTCTACATCGTACGTTTATTTGTTTATCATACAGAAGCTGAGCAAAAGCCGGAGCCGGAAAAAAGCATTTTGCAAAAACAATACAAGGTTATGGAAAAGAGGCTTTGGTACATTATCTCCTGGCCCTCTATGATCGCTGCCATCACTTTTGGTAGTTGGTTATTATGGATCGTTCCTTCATTTTTATCGCAGGGGTATTTTATTTTGAAACTGTGTTTTGTGGCCGGATTGGTTTTATACCATATCCAGTGTCACGTTATTTATAAACGTTTACAACGGGATGAAGTAAAAACCAGCTCTACTAAAATGCGTCTCTTTAATGAACTTCCTGTACTTATTTTATTTGCCGTAGTTTTCCTGATTGTGCTCAAATCCAACACCGGTTGGGTTTGGGGAATGCTTGGTTTAATTATTCTGGCAGCTACTTTAATGCTGGCTTCGAAAATTTATAAAAAAAGCAGAGAGAAGAAAGAGCATTTAACGCAGGAAAAAGAAGGAAATTAATTCGTACTACTTTTTTTCCTAGCCCCGATTGCAGCGGAAAGCTTTGTTGAAGCGCAGCGGAAACAAACTTGCAGCGGAAAGCGGGAAAACAGGAGATAGGTAGCGATGGTGTATCGCTCCTTATTCATTCTCAAAAAAATTTAAGCTTATTTCTTATACAACCACACTGTCTGCTGTTGGTTGCGGAGGTCGTTCAATTTTACGTTTGCTTCTTTTCTAGTCGCAAAATTACCACAGCTTACCACATATAATCCTTTATCATTTTGTCCGATGATGGATGCGTCGATGTTTTGCTGACGCAAGGTCTCCATGTATCTGATGGCATTGCGTTCAATCTGGAAGCATCCGGCTACAACGTGAAACTTGTATCCGTCCCTATTTTCAAGGATTGCAACAGAAGTTGTATCTGCCTTAACCGGCGTTACCATGGTCTCAGTTACCGGTTGTGAAGGGGTAACTGCTGGTGCAGTTGGTCGAGTGATAGTTGTATCCTTATCCAATACCGTTTCAGCAGGTTGCTCCGCTACTACTTCTTTCTTAGGCGTTTTTGTGGTAAACGGAACAAGGTTAGCTTTTTCGGTATGTTTAAATAAGTCTGTTTTTAAAGGAATCCAAAGCAATGCTGCAACTAAAGGAAGTGCTACTGCAGCAACGATAATTCTGCCCACCTTTTTCTTTTTAGGTAAGGTTGCGGGTTCACGATCTTTGAGTTGTTTTTCAATTCGTTTTACCAGTGCATCACGTTTGATAGCAGGCGATTGGAAGGGTACTAACCCAAACGAATCGAGGAGGTAATTTTTTGAAGAGGGCTCAAATTGTATGTTTTTCTCCACATCCCAAAATAAGACACCTACATCGGCAATGGTCACCTTTTTTCCTGACTTGAGTTGTAAATTTGTATCGTTTACAAATTCGTCAATATACTTCAACGCCTGCAGGTAATCTGTATTCAGATCCACAGCCATGTGATTGGCAAGTAAACCATCATTGTGTTTCAGGTTTTTATTGAAAACAATACTCTTGGATGGAGGTGTGAAGGTATGTTGAACAGGATGAATTTTAGCAGATGCATAATTCGTAACAAAGCCACCGAAATTAGGTACAATTACACAATCGTAATCGTACAACAATTCACTGATATGTTTGTCCACTTTCTGCATTGTCATATGAGGTAAAACTACAAAAATTTTTTTAGTTTTTGGAGGTCATCTGGAACATCTACGGCAACACTCTCGTAATCAGTCAGCTCAACTTTAATTTTATATCCATTCTCAATCCAGCGTAGCTGTTCAAGGCCTTCCGCCAGCTCTAATGTGGTGGGTTTCAAAGCGGTAATTTCTCTTAAAATGGAGGCCCTGTAGGCGTAAATTCCGATATGTTTATAATAGATATGGTTTTTTAGCCAGTCCTCTTGTTTTTTACCTCTGAAAAATGGTATTGTTTGGCGGCTGAAATAAATAGCTTCTTTATTTTTATTCAACAGCACTTTTGGAATATTGACATTGAATAATTCTTCATCATTGTTTATTTTTTTTACAAGTGTTGCCAGCTGTACATCGGGTGTTTGAAAGCAGGACGCTATTTCATCAATCTGTTCCGGGTTAATAAAAGGCTCATCCCCCTGAATATTGATAACCACATCGGTTTTCACGGAAAAAACCTCCATTGCCTCAAAGCAGCGATCAGTACCGCTTTGATGCTGGTCGCTCGTCATCACCACTTTTCCATTAAACGCCTTTACATGTTGTTCAATACGTTTATCATCGGTGGCAACGATTACTTCCGACAATTGTTTTGATTTTTTTGCCTGCTCATACACCCGCTGTATCATTGATTTACCACCAATATCTACCAGGGGTTTGCCTGGAAAACGAGTGGATGCATATCGGGCAGGTATAATTCCAATTATTGTCATGCGTTGCAATATTTAAAGGGTTGTCAAAGCCTTGTAAAAATAACTAAATAAGTGTTCTGAATTTAGAATAAACCTGATTCCACACATTTTTTTCTTATTTTTGCGGCCATGCGATTTTTCAAACCAGTACTATTTATTTTGTTTGCAATTTCCTTTTTAGGAGCAAGTTACCCTACTCAAACTGTTTCTTGCCAGGAAATTTTGAACACTATGCTGGACAGTATTCGTGTGATAAAAACAACCCGTTATGCCTTGAAAGCAACAGAGCGGGTGGATAATCATTTGCTTTTTTCAGAATCGGAAATCAAGATCAATGAACAACCTTATAAAATCTATTTCAATGGTCATCAAAAAAGCATAGAAGTGTTGTGGCTACAAAACAGCAATGGAGGAAACGCCATTGTGCATTCAAAGAGTTTTCCTTTTATCAACATGGATCTTGATCCTTATGGTTCTGTTATGAGAAGAAATCAGCATCATACTATATTTGATCTTGGTTTTCATTACATCGCAAGAACATTAGAAACTACTATCAGGAAGGCGCCCAAAGATTTTGATAAGCATTTTGCTTATGCAGGAACGCTCGTTTTTAATAAAGCGGATTGTTACCAGATTTTGGCAAGTTACCCGGAATATAAATACGTCGAACACATTACACAAAAAGGAGAAACTGTAACAAGCATTGCACATTTATACAATACAAGTGATTTTAAAATACGTTACAAGAATGATTTATCCAGTTACTTTGGCGCAATTAAAGAAGGGAAGCGATTAAAGGTTCCGATTCCTTATTCAAACCGCGCCATCTTTCTTATAGAAAAAAAAACATTTTTACCAGTGAGTATAAAAATTTTTGATGAAGAAGGCTTATTTGAAGCCTATGAATTCTCCAATATACGAATTAATAAACCTTTTGCTTTTGATGAGTTTTCAAAAGACTTTAAAGATTACGACTTTTAATTTAGCCATCTGCAAATGAAATTTAAAATAACACGTCCCCTCTCTTATTTTTCAATGGTTGTATTGATACTACTTGCTTGTTCATTTATTCCTACAGAAGGTCCTGATACAGATGTTATGACCAATGATGAAGTGATCAAAAAAATGTTTACTGCAATGGATAACTTAAAAACCTTACGCTATCATTTGCAATGCAATGAACGCATTAAAGGACGAATGCAGCATACAGAATCAAGAGTGAAATTACAAATTTCTCCCCGCAAATTGTATCTATATATAAAAGGAATAGAAGTATTGTGGTGCGTGGGAACCAACAATGGTAATGCGTTGGTAAACCCCGGCTCCTTCCCTTACGTGAATTTAAATTTGGATCCGAATGGATCCTTAATGCGAAAAGATCAGCATCATACAATTAATGAAATGGGCTATCACTATTTAAAAGATATCATCAGTGATGGTTTGAGTAAATCCGCCGACATTGATAAGAATTTCATTTTACTGGGTGAAGAAAAATATAATGGAAGAATGTGTTACAAACTGTCTATTTCCTTCCCGGATTTTGCTTGGAATAATTACACGGTAAAAAAAGGAGAGACATTCGTTACCATTGCGAGAAAATTTCATGTAAGTGAATACATGATGTTAGAAAACAATCCAAAGCATGATAGCTATACGAGTTTAAAGGAAGGAGATGTTATTCTGGTACCTAACTACTATTCAAAACTTACCTTGTTGTTAATCGACAAAGAATACATGCTTCCTGTAAACAATAAAGTGTTTGATGACAGAGGATTATTTGAAACGTACGAATATTACGATATGGAAGTCAATAAACCTATTGATCAGAAGGAATTCACGAAGAACTTTGAGGGGTATAATTTTTAGATATTAAATAAAATTAAAAACCCAACAGGTTTTAAAAACCTGTCGGGTTACTACGTAAATGAAAAATTTAACCTCTAAATACTTTCATATAATTTTTCGGAAACCAGGTTACCCTTATCATCCCACATCGACCATTTTCCTACCTTTTTATCCATAGAATAAAACATTTCATAGCGTTTTGTTCCGTTCATATCCCAGATCATCCAGGTTCCATCTTTTTTACCTTCTTTGTAAAACGCTTCTGCTATTTTATTTCCTGCTTCATCCCAACGTAACCATTGCTCTGCTTTTTCATTGTTTGCATATACTCCTGTTTCTTTTACATTTCCATTTGAATAATAGTAGGTAACGGCGCCATTTTTCTTTCCGTCAACCAATGTAAAGCTGGCCAGTTTTACGTTGTTCTGATCGTATGAATTATATGTTCCTGAGTATAGGGCTCCGGAGGCTGCATAGTACAAGCCCTCTTTCAATACGATATTGTTTTGAGCCTTTAACGTTAGTGACGAAGAAAAGAAAACGATAATCAATAGCAATCCAGACGCGATTGTTTTAACAGAAGATTTTATCGTGTTGTTTTCTGAGTGGAAGTTTGAAGTTTTCATGACGCTTGAAGTTTTAGTGCAAACAAATCAAACGCAAAAAACGGACATTCGTTCTTTTTTAGACCAATAAAATGATAAAATTTTCCTAATGTTAACTTATCGTAAAGTTAACACGGCTAAGAAGAACCCTTTTTTTAACGGGAAATAGGACATTTATTTCGACAGAATTTCTATTACAAGCGGGTTATAAGAGAACAGATCAACTATAATGCAAGCTTCATTGTAAGAAATATAATTTACGGCTACTTCTACTTTGGTAACATGTGCTTCTGCGGGAACAACAGCTGAAAAATTGCCCTCCAGGTCGCTGTACACTTTTTTTTCCCCGATTTTTATTTCGGCTCCGGCAATTTCTTCACCACTTGCTTTATCAATTATTTTTCCGGAGATTATTTTTGTAGAGGGCTCTACAGTTGTGTTAACACTGTTAACAGAAGAGGTTGTATTCCCAGCAAACATATAATTTCCAAACATCACTACAACTAAAGTAAAAAAGTGTTTTCTCATGAATTCTATTTGATATAATTCTAATTTTTAATGTTAACAAAATTAAAATTACTAATTCATGTAGGGATAAAATGCGATTTAAGCTTACATTAAATGTGTGTTAAAATAACGTTACTCCATTTGGTATAGCCTACTACAAGTGACAAACAAATTAACTAAAGTAAAATTAATTTTAACTTAATGTCAATATATAAATACAAAATTACTTTAGCGATCCATTCGTTAAGGCAATGACAACATCGAATTTTAAAATCTTAATTATTGACACGGAAGCAGAAGTGCTTTCATCCGTAGTCACCATATTGAAAGCAGAAGGTTTTTCAGTAATAACCTGCTCCAACTCCCGGGAAGCAATAGAACTGGCCGTTACAAACGCACCCGAATTAGTGTTGGTTGATTTATTAATGCCGGAAATGGACGGAATTGACATTTGTATAGAGCTACGAAAAAAACCGGAATTGAAAAATTCACTAATTGTTTTTCACACGGAGCGTAATGAAGACTACTCACAAATCGCTGCATTTAATGCCGGTGCCGATGATTATATCATTAAACCAATTAAAGCACGTGTGCTCATCAGCCGGTTAAACGCCTTGCTGAAACGCCATTGTGCGCACAACAAAAAAGCAAAAATCGAAACGGGTCTGCAAGTAGATCGAGAACGTTATGTTATTTTTAAAGATGGAG
This sequence comes from Bacteroidia bacterium, assembly GCA_035696085.1. Classification (GTDB taxonomy): domain Bacteria; phylum Bacteroidota; class Bacteroidia; order 2-12-FULL-35-15; family 2-12-FULL-35-15; genus 2-12-FULL-35-15. The sequence continues at coordinate 6,490 of DASRRA010000168.1, forward strand.
AAGAAATCATCCTGCCTCGTAAAGAATTTGAATTGCTCGCCTTATTAATTGCTTCTCCTAAAAAGGTTTTTACACGGAAAGAAATTTCCAGTATGGTATGGGGCTATGAAGTGTTCACAAAAAACAGAACCATTGATGTACATATTCGCAAGCTGAGGGAAAAGCTAGGCGAGAATTATATTAAAACGGTTAAAGGGATTGGGTATAGTATCGAGTTATAACCTCACCCCATCTCTTTTCCTTGAAAAGGGAATGATTAAGGTATTAGCAGTGCAATTTTTCTATATTTGCATCCATCTAATCCTTAACCCATTTACCAATGAAAAAACGTGTATCCATCATTTATGGCCTTATCCCCTTTTGTTTCGCATTCATTTCGCTAAATTCCTGTAAACCCAAAACACGAGAAGCTGAACAGACTACTTCAGGCAATACAGAAAGTGCATTGAACCTGGAAGAGATCAGTATCTCCGATTTACAGGAAGGATATAAACAGCACAAATACACCATTGCGAATGTGGTTCAGAATTATTTGAAAAGAATTGATGACCTGGATAAGAACGGACCGCAATTAAGTTCTGTCATTGAAGTAAATCCGGATGCCATGCAAATTGCAGAAGATCTAGATAAGGAACTGGCAGCAGGGAAAAGCAGAGGGCCTTTACACGGTATTCCGATTTTATTGAAAGATAATATTGATACACATGATAAAATGCACACCACAGCCGGAGCAACGGTATTGCGTAATTCTATTCCGTTGCAGGATAGCTGGGTTGCAAAAAAGTTAAGAGAAGCCGGTGCTGTGATTATTGGTAAAACAAATTTGAGTGAGTGGGCGCATTTCCGTGCACAGATTGCAACCAGTGGTTGGAGCGGTGTTGGCGGACAAACAAAAAACCCTTATGTATTGGATAGAAACCCTTGTGGTTCCAGTTCGGGGTCAGGTGTAGCCGTTTCTGCCAACTTGTGTGCATTGGCGATTGGTACGGAAACGGATGGTTCTATTGTATGCCCTTCCAATAATAATGGAATTGTGGGATTGAAACCAACCGTAGGTTTGATTAGCCGCGCAGGCATCATTCCTATTTCCTTTACACAAGATACCCCTGGTCCGATGGGCCGCAGTGTAAGAGACGTAGCTATTTGCCTGGGTGCATTAACAGGTGTGGATACCACAGATAGTAAAACAAAAGCTTCTGTTGGAAATACACAGGTAGATTATACGGTGTATCTGAAAGCGGATGGTTTAAAAGGCAAACGCATCGGGTTATTAAAAAACACAATGGGTTTTCATCCAAAAGTAGATGTACTGCTAAACAAAGCGATTGAAGATTTAAAAGCACAAGGTGCGGAGATCGTAGAACTTCAATTCCCATTGGATGGAACGGTTTACAACTCATCGTTCGAAGTGATGTTGTATGAATTTAAAGATGGATTGAATAATTATTTCAAAACATTAAGTAAAGATGTTCCGGTAAAATCATTGAAAGAATTAATTGAATTCAATAAAAAAGATTCGATTGAATTAAAATTATTTAATCAGAACTGGCTAGAGATGGCTGAATCAAAAGGTGATTTACAATCAGAGGCATACAAAAAAGCCTTGGCCACGATGTTGAAAGCAACACGTGAAAATGGTATCGATAGATTTTTAAAGGATAATAAACTGGATGCATTAATGGCACCAACAGGAGGGCCAGCCTGGAAAATTGATCATACAAACGGCGATTTGTTTTTAGGAAGCAGCTCTTCTTATGCAGCTATTTCAGGGTATCCAGACATAACTGTTCCAATGGGTTTTATTGATGATTTACCAGTAGGTATTTCGTTTTTTGGAAAAGCCTGGAGTGAGCCTACCTTATTGGAGATTGCTTATGCGTATGAGCAAGCTACGAAACATAGAAAGGCACCGAAGTATATTCAGTCGAATTAGTATTCAGGAAATTATAAAGAAGGCCTGCTGTTTTGATTATTACAGCAGGCTTTTCTATTTCACATTTAGAAAGTTTTACCAAATGCCAGCCTACCCCATGGAATAATGCCGTACTTGTCATTTTCGTTTACAATCCATGGAGAAAAGGAAGCTTTTAAAAACAGGTTGTGCTTTAAACACCGGTGATATCCAATATTTACGAATATAGCGCTTGCAAATGGTTCATCATGGCCTCGAATGAAAATTTGGGTTTTCATGGGAATCAATTTAAATCGTATCTCGCCAGTATAAGGCGTAAGAACTATCTGGTCTTAAGATAAGTGTTTCTTGCATGAGCGAATCTGTGCTATACTCCTTATGAATATATTTGAACGATTCTGAAAAAATTAAACCATCTTTACTAAAATCCGGTTCGTCAATTTTCTTTAGAAACCACTTCTGACATAAAAACTCCCTTTCAATTTGCGTTTCCTGTTCTTGGGCAATTTTTTCCTTTTTTGAAAAAAACAAAAGAAAAATGAAGCTGATCAGAAGAAGTACATTGTTCATTCGATGGATGTTTAAATAATACTCGTTTTCAAATTCTCTCTTTTATTAAAATACGCTCATTTCCCGATATTTTCAAAATTTATTATTTAAACAATGACTTTAGTAGTATCAATAAACAAAATGATCATGCAAAAGCTATTATTCTCTTTTGCAATCCACCTAAATATTTCCTAACTTGTAAAAGAAAATTACATTTGTATACCTTCCCTTTATGGCAAAAAAGATTAATAAAATACAAATCCGGCATTTAAAACTCAAAGATTACGAAGGCCTGAAAGCTACCATGGTTGGTGCTTACAAAGACATGGAAGGGTCCCATTGGGGAGAAGATCATATTGCCCGTTTATTAAAAAAATTTCCAAAAGGGCAGTTGGCCGCTATAGTAGATGGAAAGGTAGTGGGTTGTGCCTTGTCGTTGATTGTTAAATCCGAAGACTTCGAAGAAGATCATACCTACCAGGAAATAACCGGCAATTATACATTTGACACACATAATCCGGAAGGGGATGTCCTTTATGGAATTGATGTTTTCATCAACTCCGAATATAGAGGTTTGCGTCTTGGGCGACGTTTATACGATACACGCAAAGAGCTTTGTGAAAAATTAAATTTAAAATCAATTGTGTTTGGCGGGCGCATCCCAAATTATAAAGATTACGCAGATAAGCTTTCACCCAAGGAATACATCCAAAAAGTAAAACTGAAGGAGATTTATGATCCGGTACTGACATTTCAGCTCAGTAATGATTTTCACGTTCTGAAGGTGATCAAAGGGTATTTACCGGACGACAAAAGCTCGCAAGAGTATGCTACACTTTTGGAATGGAACAATATTTATTATACGCAAACGCAAAAAGTAATTAATAACAAAAAATCAGTTGTGCGCCTGGGTTTGGTACAGTGGCAAATGCGGCCGTTAAAAAATATTCAAATGCTGTATGAGCAAATGGAATATTTCGTGGATGCCGTATCCGACTACAGTTGCAATTTTGCATTATTCCCTGAGTTTTTCAATGCGCCCTTGATGATGGAATACAACAATCTGCCGGCGGCTGATGCCATTCGTAGACTAGCGCATTATACGGAAGAAATAAAATCAAAATTCCAGGAGTTTGCTATTTCGTATAACATCAATATCATCACCGGCAGCATGCCGTATATGGAAAACAATAAACTATACAATGTCGGTTATTTATGCAGAAGAGATGGTACGAATGAGATGTTTCAAAAATTGCATATCACACCCAGCGAATCCAATTCCTGGGGAATGGTGGGAGGAAACATTTTGAAAACGTACAATACCGATAGCGGAAAGATTGGTATCCTGGTTTGTTACGACTCCGAATTCCCTGAATTAAGTCGGTTGCTAGCCGAAGAAGGCATGCAAATTTTATTTGTTCCCTTTCTTACGGATACACAAAATGGTTTTAATCGTGTAAAACGATGTGCACAAGCCAGAGCCATTGAAAACGAATGTTACGTTGCGATTGCCGGAAGCGTCGGCAATTTGCCGAAAGTAAGCAATATGGATATACAGTTTGCCCAATCAGCGGTATTCACGCCTTGTGATTTTGCTTTTCCAACCAATGGTATCAAAGCGGAAGCAACACCCAATACGGAGATGATTTTAATTTGCGATGTGGATCTGGATCTGTTGCAGGAGCTGCATGTTCATGGAAGTGTCAGGACATTAACCGATCGCCGACCTGATTTGTATCAATTGAAAAGAGTCATCAAGAACAAACCATATCAAAAAAAGAAATAACATTCTCTTCCAATTTTATGAATCGCATTGATCGCTTATTTGGAATCCTTACCTTACTCCAAACAAAAAAATATGTTAGTGGTGAAAAAATTTCTGAGAAATTCAACATCAGCGTACGAACCGTATACCGCGATGTGAAAGCATTGTGCGAACAAGGGATTCCGGTAAGCTTTGAACCCAATAAAGGTTATTTTATTACGCAAGGTTTTTTTCTTCCCCCTGTTTCCTTTACTGCTGATGAAGCGAACGCGATGTTACTAATTGAAGGCATTGTGAATGGTTTCACCGACCGGTCCATACAAAAGCATTACGGTACGGCTTTAAACAAAATAAAATCTGTATTACCACATTCACACAAAGAGCGATTGGAGCTCTTAAACAACACCATCAAATCCCAATTACCCGATTGTTTCAAAAATGATTTTGATTATTTGTCGACGCTACAGGAAGTGCTTTCTGTAAAGAAAATAATTGTGATCGAATACACTAATAACAAAGCCGAGATAAGTAAACGTGAGGTAGAACCTATAGGGCTTGTTTTTTATGCCATGGCCTGGCACCTGATCGCCTGGTGCCATAAGCGAAATGACTATCGTGATTTTAAAGTGGCAAGAATTATTAAAATTACGGTTACGGAAATTCCGTTTACGAAAACGAATCACATGCTGATGAGTGATTATATGAAGTTGGTGCCGGTGGGGTATTAGGGTTCTCACAAGCCCGCGCTTACCTCACCCCCGGCCCCTCTCCTTGAAGGAAGGAAAGGGTGACTAAGTAAAAACCTTGGTTCCTTCTGTGCAGTTTTTGCAAATATCTATTTCATTGCGGGAACGCAACAAGGCTGATCTGAACTTGGTGTAACTGCTTCCCTGCCATAGTTGGCGGAAAGAAGTTTGTTTCAAATCACCCAATTGATGCTGTGCATCTTTGTCAAAACAACAAGGTACTACCAATCCATCCCAGGTAATAACTGTAGAATGCCACAAGCGCCAGCAATGATTCATCATTTTATTTTTGATAGTATAAGTTCCATCACTTTTTTGTTTGTAGCGCGCGTATTTTGAAATAGTTGGTATTAGGGCATTCCCATGTTCATAATCGTATACTTGTGCTGTTTTGAAACGCAGCTCCTGCACACCCATTTTTTGGGCAAGCAATTGCATGTCGCGCAACTGATGCTCATTGGGTTTTACAACTAAAAACTGGAAGATGACATGAGGCGTAGCCGATTTCAATTCCTTTTTCCACTTCATTATATTTTGAGCACCTTCCAATACTTTATCAAGGCTACCTCCTACTCTGTACTGTTCATAGGTTCGCTGCGTGGTACCATCAATGGAGATAATCAAACGATCCAAACCACTTTCTACCGTTTTACGTGCATTGATATCATTCAAATAATGTGCATTGGTAGAGGTTGCCGTATAAATCTTTTTTTGAGAGGCATATTTTACCATCTCCAGGAATTGTGTGTTGAGATAGGGTTCTCCTTGAAAATAAAAAATGAGGTAACTGATTTCTTTGTGCAAATCATCAAGGGAATTTTTAAAAAAATCCGTTTGCAACATACCGGTTGGACGTGTAAATTCACGTTTACCACTGGGGCATTCGGGACAACGCAAATTGCAGGAAGTGGTTGGTTCAAATGTTAAACTAATGGGTACACCCCATTGCATGGGTTTTTTCAATGCTTTTGAAGCATAAAAGCTACTCATTACTTTAAAGGCGTTCCATCCCCGCTTCCAGGTTAATTTCGAAACGAAATTGAATCCATCCTTTAGTTTAGCCGTTTGCATCATTACCTGTAAAAATACCAATCATTTTTGGAACAAAAAAGAAAACCCGCATTGCGTTTGCAATGCGGGTTTTTCTGTATTTTAAATGGTGCGTAAACTAGTTTACAATTTCAAATCTACCTCTGCCAACAACTTGTTGTTGTGCATTCAGTACATTGTAAATGTACATACCGCTTTCATATTTTGCTGTTTCTACTGTTACTTTGTTATTCAGCATCT
>DASRRA010000169.1:0-2401 GCA_035696085.1 Bacteroidia bacterium
TTATTCGTTCTCGTATCAGACCATACCAGCATTTCTGATGATCCATATTACACCAACAAAGTAGGAAGCAATGAAATACCTATTATCTTTTATGCGGGTGATCGTTCGTTGAACGCTATGGATTCTACCTACACACAGCAAATTGATATTATGCCTTCTGTGCTGGATTACCTTCACTATTCAGCGCCTTATTATAGTTTTGGAAACAGTGTGTTTGATTCCACTCAATCTCATTTTGCGTTTACTTACAATAACGATGAATTCCAATTGATAGAAAACAATTATTCGCTTGGTTTTAACGGGCAAAAAGCAAGCGATTTGTTTCAAATTAGAACAGATAGTTTACTACAGCATAACCTAGTGGATAGAGATACTGCACGCGTTCGAAGAATGGAGCTGAAATCAAAGGCCATTATCCAAACTTTTCAGCAGGCGCTTATCAATAATCAAATGCATCTCAACAATACGAAGCAATGATGAACAACAAGCGCAAAATATGTTTTATTATCAATCCCATTTCAGGAATTGGTCGCCAGAAAACAATTGAAAAATTAGTTGCTGATTTTTTGGATACCTCCGCTTTTGAGCCTTCACTATTTTACACCGAAGGCCCAAAACATGCAACCACATTGGCTAAGAAAGCTGCATCAGAAAACTATTCCATCGTTGTTGCCGTTGGTGGTGATGGTTCGGTTAACGAAGTAGCAAGTGGTTTAATTGGAACAACTAGCGCATTGGGCATTCTACCTGCGGGCTCAGGTAATGGCTTAGCAAGGCATTTGGGGATCCCGATGGATTTAGAAAAGGCCCTTCAAATCATACAGAAAGGACGAACGCAAGCAATCGATAGCATTCAATTCAACGACCATTATTTTGTAAATGTTGCAGGTATTGGATTTGACGCCCACATTGGATGGGAGTTCTCTCAGTTTGGCAAACGTGGTTTTTCTTCTTACATCAAAGTAATTATGAAAGAATTGTCGGCTTTAAAAACAAATCGCTTTGAATTGAAAATAGATGAGCAACAAGCTATTCAAAAAGATGCGTATTTAATTAGTTTTGCCAACGGCTCGCAATGGGGAAACAATGCTTACATTGCCCCTTTAGCAGATATTAAGGATGGTGTACTGGACATTGTGATTATAAAAAAATTTCCTTTACTATTCGGTCTCCCTCTTGTCTTAAAATTGTTTACCCGGAAAATTCACACCTCATCTGCTGTAGAAATTATTAAAGCGAAAAAAGTAATTGTTACACAAGAAAAAAAGATTGCACACATTGATGGAGAGCCTATTGAAAGCGGGCAAACGATTACCATAAGTATAAATCCGTTATCTTTGAATGTGATTGCACCTTTATCGTAAAGCTATGTCGAAAAAAAATAATAAAGACGGGATCGTATTTTCTACGAATAAAAATTTTTCATTTGAACCAGATGAAACACCCGGCAATTCACTTCCTCCTCAACAACAAAATTTAAAAATTTTTCTGGATCGTATGGGTGGAGGTAAACTCGTAACACGCATTCATGGGTTCATTGGGACAGATGAGGATCTGGAGGCCCTGGGAAAAACATTAAAACAAAAATGCGGAGTTGGCGGAAGTACGAAAAATGAAGAGATTCTCTTGCAAGGTGATCACCGTGATAAGGTTTTAAAACTGCTGACCGATTTAAATTATAAAGCAAAGAAAGCCGGAGGATAGAGATGAAGTGGAAAAGCTCAACTTTCGTTTTTGGTTTATGCCTGGATTAAAATTGCCAAGCAAACACCGAAGCAGCTCTAACAAGATACATATAACTGTCGCGATTTCCCCCTTAAATTGCCGTATCCATACAACTTAAACTTGATAGCATGATTTTACCTTTGTTAGGTCATTAATCCCTGCTTCGTCATGATAGAGATTTTTAAAACCAATGTTGATACTTCCATAGCGCCGGAGCTGCTTACACAACTTCAGCATCATTTTCCTTCCTGTAAAATTAACTTTGATTTAGATGACTGTGATCGTATTCTAAGAATTGAAGGTCATGAATTTTGTAAAACAACAATTATTAAGCTAATATCTAGTAGTAACTGCATGTGTAAGGTGCTTGAAGAATAAATATTTCATTTTTTTTAATGAAATTTATTATTACTTTTAACAAACTCATCAATACAAATGAACTATGTTTACCATTACACAGATAAAAGACGCGAATTCAAAAGTACAATCAGGATCAGATTTTCCGGCTTATGTGCAGGATCTTATCAAATTAGGAGTGGTGAGTTATGATACACATGTATCAGATGGACACACCAGTTTCATTGGCACAAACAATTTTCAATTGAAATCAGAAGGAAAATATCCTACCATAGAGATCGCTGATAAAGGTAATACGGAAACATTTAAAACCCTTCTA
>DASRRA010000170.1:0-5826 GCA_035696085.1 Bacteroidia bacterium
CCCGCTATCAACATAACAAAAGGTGGTTTATATACGCTGTATTTTACAGATCCAAACGGATGTAACTCTTATAAGGATAGTGCTAACATAACATTGGTTGAGCCTCCAAAATTAGATCTTTCCAAATATGGAATTGATACCATAAAGTGTGGTGAAACTACAGGTGGTATTCATGGTCTTATTATCAATAGCGGAACAGGCCCGTTCACCTACAATTGGTACAATGTAAATGATCCAAGCAAAACAGTAAGCACGGATTTGATTTTAAAAGGTGTACCAACAGGTAAATATTCATTAATTGTTAAAGATAAAAACGGCTGTACGGATGTATTGAACAATGCGTTCATTCCAACAAATGGTGGAATTATAGTACGCCTGTCTGCTACTCCAGATGCGGGTGTTGCTCCACTGAATACATTGGCTACTGCCACCACAAGCGGTAATAGACCGATCGATTATGTGTGGTGGCTTGATGGTGTCAATAAAGGGACGACGAATGAAAAAACAAATACATTCCCATTTGGTCCGCTTGCCTTTGGTACCCATGTTATCCAGGTAAATGTAAGAGATAGCAGTCAATGCAAGAGTGTGGATTATTTAACGATAACCGTACTCACCTCTGTAAAAATTCTGGATGTAAATATCTTTACACCAAACAATGATGGACACAACGACATTCTGATATTCCCGATGGAAGGCGTACAAACCTTACAGGGAAGTATTTTCGATCGTTGGGGGTTGAAATTATTTGAATGGTCCGGAGCTGAAACGGGCTGGGATGGAAATGATTTATCCGGAAAACCTGTACCGGAAGGTACCTATTATTACATTTTGAAAACAACAGATGTATATGGCGGATCACGCGTTAAATCAGGTTATGTAGAGCTGATAAGGGATTAGAGATGTAAGACATAAGAAAAGACGCCAAAGGCTTAAGAACCTTTGGCGTTTGTTTTTATAAATGTTTCTTGTTATGAGGCAAAATTCCCTGCCTTCCCGCTTTCCACCTCAAGCTGCGCAGTTGCAGTAACTCATTAATTGTATTAAGTATGGGCGCAGGCTTTCCGCTACAATCGGGGCTAATAACATCTGTAGCTCTAATTAATGACGGTTCAGTTTGTTTTATAGCCCCGATTGTAGCGGAAAGCCTGCGCTGGTATTTTAAACAATCAAGGTGATAAGATATCTGCGCAGCTTGAGGTGGAAAGCGGAAATGAAGGGAATTGATGACGAATAACTATCGCTTCTAGAAAAAAAGATAAATCAGCTTAAGTGTGGAATATAAAAAACAAACCCAACAAGCGTAAATTAGTACGAGTGTGAGTCGGGAGAGATAAAAACAAACCCGACAAGGTAAAACCTGTCGGGTTGCATTTACTTAATTTATCTCTTAATTAAAACGAAAATCACTACCTATTTATTTAAACCCAACAGGTTGCGCGCGTTTCTACGCATCAATGTTTGCATATTTTGCGTTCTTCTCAATAAACTCTCTTCTTGGCGGGACTTCGTCTCCCATCAGCATGGAGAAGATGCGATCTGCTTCGGCAGCGCTTTCTATGGTTACCATGCGTAAGGTTCTGAATTCGGGGTTTAAGGTTGTTTGCCATAATTGTTCTGCATTCATCTCTCCTAAACCTTTATAGCGTTGTACGTTCACGCTGGATTCTTTTCCTTCACCACCAATTTCTTTAATGGCTGCTAAACGTTCTTCTTCGTTCCAGGCATATTTCTGCTGATTTCCTTTTTTAACAAGGTAAAGTGGTGGTGTGGCGATATAAATATGTCCACGTTCCACCAGTTCTTTCATATGGCGGAAGAAGAAGGTTAAAATTAACGTGGTGATGTGGCTACCGTCTACGTCGGCATCACACATAATCACAATTTTATGATATCTTAATTTTTCAATATTCAATGCACGTTCATCTTCTGAAGTACCTCTGAAAACACCCAAAGCCGTAAAAATATTTTTGATTTCTTCGTTATCGTAAATTTTATATTCCATTGCTTTTTCCACATTCAGAATTTTACCACGCAATGGCAAGATTGCCTGAAACGCTCTGTTACGGCCTTGTTTGGCGGTTCCGCCTGCGGAGTCACCCTCAACAAGGAACAACTCACATGCTTCGGGATCATTGTTGGAACAATCGGATAATTTACCAGGTAAACCAGATCCTGTCATTACGTTTTTGCGTTGCACCATTTCACGCGCTTTGCGTGCAGCATGACGAGCCGTTGCAGCAAGTATTACTTTATCAACTATGGTACGCGCATGTTTTGGATTTTCTTCCAGGTAATTGCTTAGCATTTCGCTTACTGCAACATCTACTGCACCCATTACTTCGTTGTTACCTAATTTTGTTTTTGTTTGTCCTTCAAACTGTGGCTCCTGAACCTTTACAGAGATAACAGCTGTTAACCCCTCACGAAAATCATCTCCGTTGATTTCCAGTTTAACTTTGGAAAGCAAACCGGATTTTTCTGCATATGATTTTAATGTACGTGTTAAACCTCTTCTAAAACCGGCCAAGTGCGTTCCACCTTCGTGCGTATTGATGTTATTTACATACGTATGTAAATTTTCAGAATACGATGTATTGTACATCATCGCCACTTCCACAGGAATTCCATTTTTTTCACCTTCCATGTAAATCACTGAATTAATCAATGGCTCACGGGTAGCATCCAAATACTGAACAAATTCTCTTAATCCACCATCTGAAAAAAATGTTTCTGAAACAACGTTACCGTCTGCGTCTTTTTCGCGCATATCCGTTAAGGTAATGCGTATGCCTTTGTTCAAATAGGCAAGCTCACGTAAACGGGCAGAAATAATATCATAATGATAAACGGTTTGCGTAAAAATAGAAGCATCCGGCTGGAAGGTAGTGATGGTCCCGCGGTAATCAGTGGGTCCAACTTCTTTTACGGGATATAGCGGCTTTCCAATATTGTATTCTTGTACAAACTCTTTTCCATCACGGTGTACATTCACTTTAACATGAGTAGATAGAGCATTCACACAGCTTACGCCTACTCCATGTAAACCACCGGATACTTTATAACTGTCTTTATCGAATTTACCCCCTGCGTGCAACACGGTCATAACGACTTCCAAAGCTGATTTTTTTTCTTTAGGATGCATATCAGTAGGGATTCCACGACCATCATCCTTAACGGTAACGGAGTTACTTTCATTTATGGTTACAAAAATATTTCTGCAATGTCCTGCAAGGGCTTCGTCAATGGAGTTATCCACGACTTCGTACACCAAATGGTGTAAACCTTTAATACCAATATCTCCAATATACATAGCAGGGCGCTTTCTTACTGCTTCTAAACCCTCTAATACCTGGATACTATCTGCTGAGTATTCTGCTGTTTGCATCTTGTTTGTTTCTTCCATAAGTTAATTTAATTCTATATGCTGATTTTAGTGCTTTTTAGGCTTTTTTTTAATAGTAACAAATATAACCTTTTGCCCCGAAATAAGCCAATTTCGGACGCATTAAATGGCCTATTTTATCAACATTTAGTTAATAAAATAAACCTTTAAAATTTGCAGAATTAAGGGTCGGAAGTCTGAGAAAAAAGGGATAAAATAAATGAAGTCTTGAGACTGCTAACGCACAGCTCTCGACTGCGCTTGAACCCACTCCCACTGCGCACTCCCCCTGTATTTTCAACCGCAGCGACAGCTTAGGTTTAAAATGCATAGGAAGCGCCTCCCATGATGCTTAGCTGTTGTGATGGGTAATTGACGTATTTTAAATAGCGTGCATTGGCGATATTATTCACTTGAAGGAAGAAACCAAGGCGTTTGGTAAGCCTATACTCTCCCCCTATATTGATATCAAACACCCCTTTTATCTCTTTTGCCACTATTTTAGGGGTAGAATCCTCCGCAGGCTCCAGCGCCTTATAAAACTGATTATCCAGGTAAAATAAATCGGCTTTGATGATGATTTTATCACTCAAATTGTAGTTGGCTGCAAAACCTAGTTTTACCTGAGGCTTGTACCAGGCTCTCAATTCGTGTTTCATTTTGTAATTGTAATAATCGCCCGAGAGGATAATGCGCAACTTTTCACGTAACTGATAAATAATTTCTCCACGCATGTTTAGTACGTTGGCATCATCATAAATAGCCAGAAAACGGTTACCCGGATAGGTTGTATCATTTTCAAATAAAAGCATGTTTCCTAAGGCTGAATAAGAAGCACGCAGGTTATAAGCAATGCTGGAAGATAACGTCCCTTTTAAACCGCCATACAAATTAAATTTCTCCACTGTATTTTTCAGCTCCAGCTTGGAAGAAACAAACGGGTTTTCATCTGTGATTGATTTAAAGCTGTTTTTGCGCACCCCACCAGTAACACCGGCATAAGGCACAATGATGTTGTCAAAAATATCATAGCTCACATCGGCGGTCGGATGGAAATAGAATTTGGATGTGCTCTGAACATCAACAGTTGCCGTAACACCCAGGCTTGCATGATACTTATCTCCGTTTGCAATGAAATTCGGGTTCAGCCTAATAATGGTATTATTAGCGGTATCCGTTGGCGATTTAAAATTGTAGTAATCTACCAGGGCATTCACTTTAATCAATTCTTTATTGAACATGGTTTGTACATACCCATTTGCTTTCAAATTATTTTCAGATGATTTGTAGGCATCAGACAGGTTGTAATAGCTCAGCTTAATATCATGGTTGAAACGTTCCATTTTATTGTAATGGCTGAGCAATTCTGCATTTGCTCCGAAATAATTAAAATGCTGGGCAGTTTCACTTTTGTTCAGTGAAATTAAGTTGGCATCATATCCATAAAAATGCATTCCGTTTCTGCCAAAATCAAAATTACCAATGAGGGAATGTTCTTTCAGAAATTTTTTACCATATAAACTTACCTGGTCATCGCTCATCCCGGCAAAGCCATAATTTTTAAGAGTAGCAGAAGAAGATAAATGTTTTAAACGAACACCATATGCATATTCTTTTGAACGCAGGGAGTTGTACCAAAATTCAAGATAAGGTGTGGTATAGGTTCCCATTCCCACCTTTGCTAATGCATTGTATAATTTGGTTAACGGCTCCCCTTCCATTTCAGCAGGTGTAACAGGATCAATAGAAGTAACCGGGTTAATTTTTTTTGAATTGATGTTGTATGATTTAACAGGAATTTTTTTTGTTGAATCGATTACAACCGGATTATCATTGATTTTATTAGCATCGGCAACAGTTGGTTTATAGTTTCCAGGATTATAGATAATCATAGTGGTATCAATTGTATTTTTCTGTGCATGTAAGGAAGCTACAGAAAATACACTAACCACCAACGATAAAAAAATTAGCTGAAACTTATTCATGGTTTTGTTCTCCTTCCTCTGTTTTAACAGGCTCTGTAAATAATTTTTTTTGTTCCTTGCTATTTCCATCAAATGGCACCTGAACAGCGGGAGCTGGTGTTGCTTTTGCAGCCTTCTCTGCTTCTTCTGCTGCGATAATAGCTGCCAGTTTTGCTTTTGCTGTTGTTACGGATTCCGCATTTTTGGAATCATCAATAATGGATTGCAAGGTTGTTTTCGCCTGAAAATTATCTTTCAATGCAACATAGTTATCTGCCAGCAATAACAACGACTTATCAATCCATGTTGGATAATTGCCACCGTTTTTGAAAAATTCGAAAATTACTTTTTGTGATTGTTTGTAATCATTTTTTACAGCATACATATTTGCCATTTCATAACTGGCCTCTGCGCCTAATTCTCCCTTAGAACCGGAAGCAACCGTTTTGAATTCAATAAGTGCCTCCTCTGTTTTAT
>DASRRA010000171.1:0-1852 GCA_035696085.1 Bacteroidia bacterium
TTGTGATCTGAATTATAAGTGGAACCGTGAAGAAATTTTAGCTCATGTCCATGAATACGATGGAATCGTTATCAGAAGCCGTATAAAAATCGACAAAGAAATTATTGATAAAGCTACCAAGCTTAAATTCATTGCACGTGCAGGAGCCGGTATGGAAAATATTGATACCGTATACGCAGAACAAAAAGGTATCATTTGCTTACATGCTCCCGAAGGAAACAAAGATGCAGTAGCTGAACATGCCATTGGTATGCTACTTTCCCTTTTCAATAATTTATCAAGAGCCAACAAAGAAGTACGGGAAGGCAAATGGATACGGGAAGGTAACCGTGGTGTGGAGCTCATGGGAAAAACAGTTGGTATCATTGGCTATGGAAATATGGGAAGTGCTTTTGCGCAACGTTTGAAAGGTTTTGGCGTAAAGGTGCTTGCCTACGATAAATATAAAAAAGGCTTTGGCAATGATTTTATCCAGGAAGTAACGATGGATAAAATCTTCAATGAAGCAGATGTGCTTAGTTTGCATACACCTTTAACAGAGGAAACGCGCTATTTGATAAATGATGCGTTCATCAAAAATTTCAAAAAAAATATTTACATCATCAATACCGCCAGAGGTAAATCGTTAAACACAGCCGACCTGGTGACTAACCTTCAATCCGGGAAAGTGTTAGGTGCTTGCCTGGATGTATTGGAATATGAAATGACCTCTTTTGAACATTTAGATGTTTCTGTATTACCAGATGCATTTAAATATTTGATACAAAGTGATAGCGTGATGCTCTCCTCACATATCGCGGGCTGGACCCATGAAAGCAATGAAAAGATTGCAAGTGTGTTGGCGGAAAAGATTTTGAAACTTTCTTGATTTTTAAAAAAATTCGACTATTATTTAAGTTTTAAAGAATCTTCTTAAATAAGAGAATTTTTATTTACTTTTTCTACGTTTATTAAATATATTTTAAATGATTCGTTTTAGTATCATGGATAAATTAAGGGTATCAAGTATTAAATGGCAATTTATTTCAGTGATCTTTCTTTTATTTTCCTGTCAAACAGCAACCAAACCAAATTTTGAAACAGAAAAACAAGCGCTTTTAGATTTGGATGAACAAGCCCGCAAAAACCATTTCTCAAAAAACGCCAAAGCCATGAGCGAAAATTTTTCAAGTGATTTCATTTCTATTAATCGAGGTATAATATCTACACCTACTAAGCAAGAAAGCTTTCAACGATTTGATAACTATTTTAAACGTGTGGAGTTTATAAAATGGGACAATAACAAACCGCCTATCATTCGCTTCTCTGATGATGCCTCTGTTGCATATGTTTCCGTTGATAAAACCGTTATTCTAAAAACAAAAAATGAACAGCAACGGGAGATTTTGGATACCACTTATTTTGCATGGCTTTCTGTTTACAAAAAAATAAATGGGAAATGGATATTGGATTGTATATCTTCAACCAATAAATAATTCATTTCATCTTTATGATAATTACTGGTCACCTCATTGACATTCATACCAACTCCGTTTACCCAGCTGAAATAGAAATCACCGGAAATAAAATTTCCAGCATAAAAAAAACAGCTGCCCAAGTAGAAAAACAATACATACTTCCAGGCTTTATTGACGCTCATGTTCATATTGAAAGCTCTATGCTTGTACCTACTGAGTTTGCTCGCCTGGCTGTTGTTCATGGAACCGTTGCTACTGTATCTGATCCGCATGAAATTGGAAATGTGTTAGGTGTAAAAGGTGTAGAATTCATGATCGAAAACGGAAAACAAAGCCCTTTTAAATTTTATTTTGGTGCACCTTCTTGTGTTCCTGCTACTACATTTGAAACTGCA
>DASRRA010000172.1:0-2786 GCA_035696085.1 Bacteroidia bacterium
TTAAATACTCGCACGAAAATTCAACTATCATTGTATCTTTAACGTCACAACCTGATAAAATTATTTTACGTGTAGCGGATGAGGGTATTGGTATTGATGCAAAAAAAACAGAACTTATTTTTCAAAAATTCTATCGTATCGGAAATGAAGAGACCCGCACCACAAAAGGTACAGGCCTGGGATTATACATCACCGATTATCTTGTTAAACAACATGGAGGAAGCATCACTGTAAAAAATAACCAGCCGAAAGGAAGTATTTTTGAAGTGGTTTTCCATCAACATGCGTAAACATATTGTTAAAAATTTATTTTAAACTCATTATGAAAAAAGTTGCTTTATTAATTTTAGATGGATGGGGAATCGGTGACGGTTCAAAATCGGATGCCATTGCAAATGCCAATACACCCTTTGTAAATAGTTTGTACAAAAATTATCCGCATTCTACATTGAAAACATCCGGTGCAGATGTGGGTTTACCAGAAGGGCAAATGGGAAACAGCGAAGTTGGCCATTTGAATATCGGCGCCGGTCGTATCGTGTACCAGGATCTTGCATTGATTAACAAAGCCATTAAAGAAAAAACGATTGATGAAAATGAAACATTAATTGCTGCGTTTGATTATGCTAAAAAGCAGCAAAAAAATATCCATCTATTAGGATTGGTTTCTGAAGGTGGAGTACATTCTTCTCAGCAGCATTTACATTACGTGTGTGATATGGCCAAACGAAAAGGTTTAAGCAATGTATTTATTCATGCGTTTACAGATGGGCGAGATACCGATCCCAAAAGTGGCTTACAGTACTTAGCCAATTTGGAAAATCATTTACAAAAATCCGTTGGAAAAATTGCCAGCGTCGTTGGCCGTTACTATTCAATGGATAGAGACAACCGTTGGGAGCGTGTGAAAATAGCCTATGACTTGCTGGTAAAAGGTGAAGGAAAAAAGACAACGCATGTTTTAAAAGCCATAGAAGAATCGTATGCTGAAAATATTACCGATGAATTTATTAAACCCCTTGTTCAGACCGATGCAAGCGGTAAACCAGTAGCGCTCATTCAAAAAGACGATGTGGTTATTTGTTTTAATTTCCGAACGGATCGTTGCAGAGAAATTACACAAGTACTTTCCCAAGCAGATAAACCGGAATTTGGAATGCACAAACTGCCTTTGTATTATGTGACGATGACCAATTACGATCATGCATTTAAAAATGTGCATGTCGTATATGGAAAAGATGATTTGATCATGACGCTTGGTGAAGTAATTGCAGACAGTGGCAAAAAACAAATACGCATAGCGGAGACTGAAAAATATCCGCATGTTACTTTCTTCTTTTCAGGGGGAAGAGAAAAAGAATTTCCTGGTGAAAAACGTTTGCTGGTGCCCTCTCCCAAAGTGGCAACCTATGATTTACAGCCGGAGATGAGCGCTATTTTATTGACCGATGCAATTGTTCCGGAGCTACTAAAAGGAGAATCGGATTTTATTTGTTTGAATTTTGCAAATGCGGACATGGTAGGACATACCGGTGATTATGCGGCTGTTGTGAAAGCAGTGGAAACAGTTGATGCCTGCACTAAACGGGTGGTTGAAGCTGGTTTAAAAAGCAATTATTCCTTTATCATCATTGCCGATCATGGTAATTCCGATTACATGATCAATCCGGATGGCTCACCCAATACTGCTCATACCACCAATCCGGTTCCCTGCATTTTGATAGATGCAACTCACAAGAAAATTAAGAATGGGAAACTGGCAGATGTTGCTCCCACCATTTTAAAATTAATGGAGATTCCTATACCAAAGGAAATGAGCGGAGAAGTATTGGTGTAATTATCTAACCAATGTAAAGTGTCCGACGTAATGATGAGGCCTTAGTTTGACGTCATCTATGAAATCTATTTTATAGACGTATACATCTGTTTCGCAAAGACGGCCTTTCAAGTAACCGTTCCAGCCTCCATTTAAATCATTTGTTTCGAATAATTGTTGCCCCCAGCGATCAAATATCAGAAAGTGATAATCGTGTGCACCAACAATAACCGGCTTGTAGACATCATTCAAATCATCATTTCTTCCTGGTGTAAATGCGTTGGGCAACCAGAATACAAAGTCAGGGCGAACCACTACCTCCACATAAGCTGTATCAAAACATCCGTTGTTTTCCGCGATCTGCATGATCTCGTATATACCGGGTGTTGTATACGTATGCCCCATTATACAATCTCCTTCTGAATTTCCATCACCCCAAAACATTTTACAAGCAGAGGTATATTTACTGTGATCGGTTAAATTAATGGTTGCGTAAAACACGCTTGTATCTTTTGGATCCACATCAAAACCAGCAATTGGTAATTTCTGTACGGCAATTACATTCGGCAATTCAAATGTATCGCGGCATCCGTTTACCGAAGAAACCATCAAGCTGGTAGAGTAATTTCCTATTTTTTTATACGTATGATAAGGAGAAAGCAAATCCGAAGTGGACTCATCTCCGAAATTCCAGGTGTATTGCAAAGGAGGCGCTCCTGTTGATTTATTAATGAAATGAACGGGCGTTAACTCGCAGGAAACAGTATTTTCAATCGTGTAATCTGAATTTGGTTTTTGAAGTACCTCCACGTTGTCTGTATATTTCTTGATACAGCCATCAAAGGTTACTGTAAGTGTAACCGGGAATGTTCCATGCTTGAAGAACCTGATTTTCCCCGGATCTATTTTATTGCTGGTTGCTGGTGCTGCTGCTGAACCAAAATCCCATTGAAACTGTGCAGTTTTTGCA
>DASRRA010000173.1:0-2287 GCA_035696085.1 Bacteroidia bacterium
GTATTCGTATTATCATCCGTACGGTATCCAAATCCATTTGTTGCATTGGTAATAACAGAAAGGTCATCTTGAATAACTCCACAACCAAGTGAGTTCGGCCCACTGTTCCATAAAGTCATATTTTGATTGTAACCTGCGCCCATGATTGGGGCCCAACCAATTTCACCAGTTCCTTGCCCCCAGTTATAATCAGATAATAGAGCACATGCTGAATTGTAAGAACTTTGATGTCTTAGACCAAGTGTATGCCCCGCTTCGTGAGACGCAGCTTCGGCAACATTCTTTACATTATAGCCAAGCAATGCAGAAAAAACAAAGCAAGGAGCGTTAGTTCCCCATGTAAATGAATTTATGTAAGCGACGCCACCAGCTCCTGACCCATACCATTCGTTTGAAGTGGTGATTACAACTCGTATCCGTTTATTATAAGGGGCTGAGTTAAATTTAGTCTCACTTGTTGTTACATTAATATTAAATGGACGATAGTCTTCAGCCACTCGGTCAAATATTTCAATAATGGCAGCATCACTAAGGCCAGATGAATTACATGTAAATGCACCGTTGACATTCCACATTGTTCCGGATACAGTATGACCATCAAAATCAAGAAATATCACATCGGGGGCACTTGGATAACTATTAAGATTAGTAACCTGTGATTTTGCAATAATGGCACCAGTTAAAGCAAGGAACACTAACATGGATTTGTAGAAATTTTTCATAACACGGATTTTATGGATGAGATCATAGATATAATTGGATAGACATATGAAAAAAATTACTCATTGACAAGATCATAAAACCCTTTCTTTACAAAATAGTATTGTCCATTTTCCAGATTGATCTCGTATGCATCACCATGCTGGAAGCTGATGATAAGACCGACGTAAGAAAAGGTTCCGTCTTCTTTTGTGATCCTGGAAAATGTTAAAGCAGCGCCGGGAAAATTTGTTGACCTGATAACAATGCTGTTTAATGTATTGTCAAATTTGGAGGCAACGGAGCTAACTACTCCCTGGAAATTCAGATTATCGACAAGCGAAAAAGAAACAGGTTTGCCAATTTCCGATTGTAATAAGGCAGAAAGATCGTTTATCCGGCAACTGATTTTATTAGGTAAATTTTGAAATAGAGTGGGACGATTCTTATCCGGTTCCCTAACCGGCGGCTTTTGTGCATTAGATTGAAGGCAAATAAAGAATAGGGACAGGCAAATAAAGCCTTTTACCAGGTTTTTCATTGGATACAATTTTTGTTTAAATAGGATATAGACACACAACAGCATACTGTTGTAGAATTCAGAAGGGTTACGGAATCACCTAAACTAAATGTGACAATTAAATAAACGGCTTTACTTAAAGTTTATTTTTTATATATTACCTGATATTGAATGTTTTTTTAATAAGTAATAGTACGGATGGTCTATCGTACTAATTCATTTTGATCATTTTCAATATTGATTTGTGCTAAGCAACACAAGTGTGCAGGCTTCTATTGGAGTAATTCCATTTTTGATAGCAAGATCTGCTAATTCATCATTTTCAGCGCCGGGATTAAATATAATACGCTTAGGTTTCAGTGAAAGTATATATTCATAATATTGTTGTTGGTGAGTTGGATTTAAATAAAGTGTGACTGTATCAACATCGTTCCAATCTTTTTTTTCTTTTTCAATTGGAACATCAGCTACCATTGCATTTTTTTTACCTATTGCAACTACAGGATGTCCATAACTCCTTAATCTATTAATAGCAAGATAGCTGTAGCGGGAGGGATTATCTGAAGCGCCTAGCACAAGTGTCTTTTTACTTTCATTCATCCTTAATAGATATAAAATGCAAATATCAGAAAAGATGATATTGTTTGCGTGGTACCTTACTTATAATATCAGATAACGCTTTTTCTAAAAAAGGATGTTTGAACCGAAAACCTGTTTCCAGAATTCTTGTTGGAAGTACCCAACGACTTTTTAAAACGAGCTCGAGTTCGGTTCCTATTAATGGTGCGCCAATTTGTAAAATCCATTTATAAGCCGGCAGCCCGATAATATGACCAGTCACTTTTCTGAATATTCTCATGAACTGTTCATTTGTTACAGGATTTGGAGAACTGGAGTTATAGGTGCCGCTGATCTCTTTATGATCATATATCCATTCGATCATCCGGCAGGTATCTTCAATATGTACCCAGCTATACATTTGTTTGCCGTCTGCTTGCTTACCACCTAATCCGAATTTTAATAAGTTGAAGTAAGGAATTAAAATGCCTCCCGGACCTAATGTTATAG
>DASRRA010000174.1:0-5059 GCA_035696085.1 Bacteroidia bacterium
GCCAGCAGGACAACCCATGTATTGCCCTGAAAATGCGGCAATGGATAAAAAGCTGGATGGAAAAATGTTGACCTTGCAGCAAGCATCAGCACATTCTGTCAATTATATCTCCGCATACCTGATCAAACAATTCGGGCCCAATGCAGTTGCTGATTTAGCACGCAGAATGGGTGTTGTCAGCAAGATAGATCCTACGCCTTCAATTTGTTTAGGTACACCGGAAATTTCTGTGTTTGAAATGGTTGGTGCGAATGCGACATTCGCCAACAAAGGCACCTGGATTGAGCCCACTTATATTACACGCATTGAAGATAAAAACGGAAAAGTATTATTCGAATATGTTCCCAGAACAGAAGAGGTAATGAATGAAGAAAAATCATATGTGATGCTTCAGTTGATGAAGGGTGTTGTACAAGTGGGTACAGGTGTGCGTTTACGCTATCGCTATAAATTAAACCAACCGATGGCAGGCAAAACAGGCACTACACAGAACAACTCCGATGGATGGTTTATGGGAATAACACCGGATCTTGTGTCCGGATGCTGGGTTGGAGGAGAAGACAGAGCCGTGCATTTTGACAGGACAGAAATGGGACAAGGGGCTTCTATGGCCTTGCCGATCTTTGCGAAATACATGCAAAAAGTATATGCAGACAAAACCATAAAAATATCACAAGGTGATTTTGAACGTCCGTCACAGCGCATCAATGTGGAGATGGATTGTAGCAAATACAACAAAGAAGAAAGCGCAACGGAACACGCAGGTGAACCGATATTTGATTAGAACACATTCAAACAAACTCTAAAGCACCATAACCAGTCAGCTAACTGACATTACAATACACAAATCGAATTATGAATAAAACGGTTGCAAATGCCGATGAGGCAATTAAAGACATGAAAGATAACATAACCATTATGCTTGGTGGCTTTGGCTTATGTGGAATACCAGAGAATTCAATCGCGGCTTTGGTAAAAAAGGGAATTAAAGGATTGACCTGTATTTCCAACAATGCAGGTGTAGATGATTTTGGTATTGGCTTGATGTTGAAAACACGCCAGGTAAAAAAAATGATTTCTTCCTACGTAGGTGAAAATGCAGAATTTGAACGCCAGTTGTTGAGCGGTGAATTGGAAGTGGAATTGATCCCCCAGGGAACATTGGCTACGCGTTGCCTCGCAGCAGGATATGGAATGCCGGCTATTTTTACACCAGCAGGTGTAGGAACGGAAGTGGCCCAAGGCAAGGAAACGCGTAAATTTTTGGTTGAGGGACAAGAAAAAGAATTTTTGATGGAATATGCCTTCGATGCCGATTACGCCATTGTAAAAGCCTGGAAAGGGGATACACAAGGAAACCTGATTTACAGGGAGACAGCCCGAAACTTTAACCCCATGATGGCCATGGCTGGAAAAATCACGATTGCAGAGGTGGAAGAGCTGGTGCCTGTAGGTGAACTAAATCCGGATCATATTCATACACCGGGTATTTATGTGCACCGTATTTTTAAAGGTTCAAATTATGAGAAACGCATTGAACAGCGCACGGTACGCAAAAAATAAAAGCAAACAAATTTAAAAATAGTATAACCGGTAAACGAGTATGTTAGATAAAACAGGCATTGCAAAGCGCATTGCAAGAGAAATAAAAGACGGCTATTATGTGAATTTAGGAATTGGAATTCCAACATTGGTAGCAAACTATATCCCTCCAGGAATCAACGTAGTCCTGCAATCAGAAAACGGATTATTAGGTATGGGCCCCTTTCCTTATGAAGGAGAGGAAGATCCGGATTTAATCAATGCAGGCAAACAAACCATTACCACCATACCTGGCTCGGCGTTTTTTGATTCGGCGATGAGCTTTGGAATGATACGCGCCCGCAAGGTTGACTTGACCATCCTGGGTGCAATGGAAGTAGCAGACAATGGAGATATTGCTAACTGGAAAATTCCAGGAAAAATGGTAAAAGGAATGGGAGGAGCGATGGACCTGGTAGCCTCGGCTAAAAACATCATTGTGGCCATGCAGCATGTAAACAAAGCGAATGAATCCAAACTGCTTACAAAATGTACGTTACCGCTGACAGGTGTTCGTTGTGTAAAGAAAATTGTGACAGAGTTAGCCGTACTGGATGTAACTGCTCAAGGGTTTAAACTACTGGAGCGTGCTCCGGGAATTAGTGTTGAACAAATAAAAAATGCAACCGAAGGAAAGCTGATCGTTGAAGGGGATATACCGGAGATGCAGATTCAATAAAAAAAATGAAAAATAAACGCTGTAAATAAGATCGCTCTGCTAAGTGCTATCTTATTTACAGCGTTTGTTTTTTATAATACACATCCCTATGTACGATAAACTTCTGCAACGAATTGAAAGCAAACAAAAACAAGTGGTGATTATTTTTTTCACCTTGTTTTTTGTTTTGTCAATTGCAGGTTTAAAGGATTATGGTTTAAGCTGGGATGAAGGTATTCAATGGAAAGCAAATGGAGAAGTTGCCGCCACGTATGCTGCACATCCGAATGCGGAAACAAGACAGGTGCTTTTAAATTCCCTTGAAAAATACCATGGGCCAGCATTTGAAATAGTACTCATCTTTTTTGAAAAGGTCTTTCAATTAGAAGACAGCAGAGCTGTTTATTTAATGCGGCATGCAATTACTTTTCTTACTTTTTTTACAGCGGTTATTTTCTTTTATTTCCTTGGTAAAAGAATTTTTAAAAGCTGGAAGCTGGCATTAACAGGTTGTATTTTTTTAGTCCTAAGCCCTCGTATTTTTGCCGATTCTTTTTACAACTCCAAGGATATTCCATTCCTTTCGTTCTTCCTGGTTAGCATGTACGCCTTGCTCCTTTTTCACGAACAGCCCAGTTATAAAAATGCGTTGGTGTATGCCATCGTTAGTGCCTTTACAATCGACATCCGAATAGTTGGAATCATACTCCCTCTTATCAGCCTTGTTTTTTTTAGTACCGATCTACTGCGTGCATTTCTGTATAAGCAGCGACACACAACGTATTTAAAAATTTTTATCCTCTACAGTGTTAGCTTGATTTTGTTTACCATCTTATTTTGGCCGGTATTGTGGAATTCACCGGTGTATTATTTTTCAAAAGCATGGGAAGAAATGAGTCAATACACTTGGCCGGGGACTATTCTTTATAAAGGAACATTTATGAAAGCAACCACTCATCCCTGGCATTACTTACCAGTTTGGATTGGCATAACCACACCGCTACCGTATCTTTTTTTATTTTTTGCAGGATTATTTTTTATGCTGCAAGAGTATTGGAAAAAACCACTTTCATTTATTTTTTACAGAAAAGATTTGCAGCTGATGGCGGCTTGCTCGGTTGTAACTATTCTTATCATTATCCTTTTAAAAAGCACGGTGTATGATGGCTGGAGACATGTCTATTTTATTTATCCGGCATTTACACTCATTGTGCTTTATGGCTTGCGCTCCATTTATACGCTGTTGAAAAAATACAAGAGCTTTGTCATTTCGGGCCTGGTGTTTATCATCCTGTTTAATTTACTTCAGCTGTTTCGCCTGCATCCACATGAATATGTATATTTCAATCGGTTGGCAGGAAAGGATATGGCTGCCGTAAAGGAAAAATTTGACCTGGATTACTATGGAGTTTCGTCAAAAGAAGTACTGGAGTATATTTTAAAAAATGATAGTTCTTCCAGTATAAAAATTTTTCCAGAGCTAATTCCTCAACGCTTAAACATTCAATTTTTGCCGGTATCACAGCGCAACAGAGTTAAACTGGTATCCCTGAAAGATGCGGATTATTTTATTGGGCAATATCGTTTTCATAAAGGAGAATATACATTTAAAAACAAATGCTTCTCGGTAATGATCGGAAATGCAAGTATAATGTCCGTTTTTAAATTAACGGAAGAAGAAAGAACAAATAACAGCCTGCATATAAGCACCGGTATTCAAAATAATTAAGCCTGTAAGGGTTAAAAATAGTATATTTAACACGCCTTAGGATCATTGGAAAAGAATAACAAGCAAACAACAATTACGATTTTTACAAAAGGATTATGAGTTTTAAAAAGATTAAAAATGGATTAACAGAAAAAGGTTTTTTATTGACATTGCTTTTTTCGGTTTTATGCCTTTTTTACTTTTTTGGTAAGCTTTTACAGCACCCGAATCACGTTTTTTTTGGAGCTACTGCCGATGGATTACAAGGGTATTATGGGGCTCTTTATCATATAAAATATGATGCGTCTTATTGGAGATTAGATGCCATGCATTACCCTTACGGTGACCAGGTATTTTTCACGGCTTGTCAGCCTTTCCTGAGTGATATTATAAAATTCTTCAACCCCTTCATCAACCTGTATGATTACACCATTGGGATCATTAACCTGGTGATGCTTTTTTCAATCGTATTGTCGGCTCTATTTTTATACCTGATATTTAAACACCTGCGTTTACCTTATTTATATGCGGCTGTTGCAGCCACGGCAATCGCTTTTTTATCGCCTCAGCTAGACAGGCTGGGAGGGCATTATTCATTGACCTATCAATTTGCCATTCCACTGTTTTTATTGTTACTTTTAAAATTTTATCGCTCACCGTCATTAAAAAAATCGTTCTTTATTTCTTTCCTTGTGTTCTTCATGATGGGAACGCATTTTTACATTTATGCCATGCTTGCTATTCTTGGCGTGTTCTATTTTGGGATGTTGTATGTATTGAAAGACAATGCTTTTGCGAATATCAAATTTTCGATCAAGCATTTTTTTATTCAAATAGTGCTGCCGTTTATTGTGATTGAAGTCATTACCATTTGCATTGATCATGTAAAGGACAGGACAAATTTTCCATATGGTTTTTTCGCATACAAAAGCAAACTGGCAGCCAGCCTGTATCGTGGAGGAAAATTTTATAATGCACTTATCGACTCCATCTATGATGTGCAACTGGGAGAATGGGAGGGACAGTCTTTTATAGGAATCGTATCCGTGCTTTTTGTTTTTTTCATGCTTTTCATTTTCTTTAAACGCATTTTTTCCAAGCAGTTTAAAAAT
>DASRRA010000175.1:0-5204 GCA_035696085.1 Bacteroidia bacterium
GTTTGTGCAACAGTTTACTTCCCTTATCACGGTTTCCATCGCCGCACAATTAGCTACCTTTCCAATTAGCATCTATTATTTTCACCAATTCCCGAATTATTTTTTGCTGACCAACCTTGTTGCAATACCATTATCAACAGGAATTATTTACTTGGGGATCGCGCTGATGACGTGCGCTGGTAATCATTTCCTTTTGCATCATTTGAGTACTTTTTTCTCAGCAGCAGTAAAATTCTTAAATACGTGCATCCGATGGATTAGTGAATTACCGTATTCAATTACCGACGGCATCTATATTGGCACATTCGAGCTTTGGGGGATGTACCTATCTGTTATTTTTTTAATGTTATTTCTCTATAAAAAAGGCATTCACTATTTGAAATTTTTTTTGTGGAGTATCATTGCTATCCTGTGTATTCAATTCATTCAGATGATACAATTACAAAATCAACGGAAGCTGAATGTATATGCATTATCAAAAGCAAGTGCTGTTGATTTGATTGATGGAATGAAGCACGTTGTCGTGATAGATTCAGCAAATGAAAAGGCTATGGCTGGGATAAATGAATTACATCCGTATTGGGAAAGCTTGAAATTAAATGCTCCGCTTTATGCAACAACTTCTCTGCAGACTTCGTCAGTTTGTGTACGAGATGAAGCCATACAATTTTACGATAAACAGATTGTCATTTTAAAAAGTATGGAAAAAACAACACACTTGTTTAACAAGAACTGTTATTTAAAAGTGGACTATGTCATTTTATCCAATAATGTCAAGCTATCCATTGATGAAATAATAAAGATCTATCAACCTGGGTGTATAATTTTTGATTCGTCTAGTAGAAATTATTTTTTGAAAAAATGGAGAGATGAATGCGAAGCCTGTCATCAAAAATATTACAATTTAAATGATGAGGGAGCTTTTCTATCGGAGTTTTAATGAATAGAGATAAACTTCATAGTGTTATGAATTGTGTGTCGCATCAGTTCATAGCGGAATTGAGAACAGCGCGAAAGCTTTGAGATCAATGAAAGCCTACACACAGTTCTCCACTCCGTTCCTGACAAAGCACACATTTTACCAACTAATAACTGAATAATTAATGTTTCGATGATCGAACTATAAAATCAACTAACTTTGCAGGATGAATTTCAAGGTAGGAGATAAAGTAAAATTCCTGAATGAAAAAGGTGAAGGGATTATTACACGGATAATTAACAAAACTACCGTTGGTGTAACGGTAGAGGATGGATTTGAAATACCGTATGTAGTTTCTAATTTGGTGGCGACCGAAAAAAATGCGGAGAGGCCCGCCGTTCAAGAGATAAAACCCGTTCATTCAATTGAAAAAAAACCGGAAATACCGGGCAAAATACCTGAAATAGAGGAGGAGGAGGGTGTATACCTGGGCTTTTCACCAGAGAATAAAAAAGATATTTCCCGTTCCAGCATCAATGTATGGTTGATGAATCATACAGATTACACCATTTCTTTTACTTATTCCATCTGGAACTCCGGATCGTATACGACACTTGAAACAGGCAAAATAAATGCATTCGACGCGGAATTGGTGCAAACAATAGATCGTAAAGAACTGAATGATCATCGCAATTTTAAAATAGATGCTCTATTTTACAGCGAAAACGCGCATGTATACCAGCATCCGGTCAGTAACATTATTAAATTAAAGCCCATTAAATTATACAGGGAAAACGCATTTAAGGGCAATGGTTTTATTCAGGAACCTGCGCTGATATTCCCCGTTTATAAGCTTTCGGAGGGACTGGGGTCTGAAGCATATATGATAACAGATAAAAAATTATCCACTATTTCATTTCAAAAAAATAAACAAAGTGCGCCGGTGAAAATTTCCAAACCACACGCCGCAAATAATCCATTGAACGAAATGGAAATTGATCTACACATTGAGGAGTTGCTGGACGATTATACAAATATGAGCAATGCAGAAATTATTCAGGTGCAACTCAATTATTTTCAAAATGCGCTGGATAAAGCGATGAATGAACACATGAGAAAATTAGTGGTTATTCACGGTGTAGGAAATGGCCGTTTGAAGCAAGAGGTGAGAGCGATCCTCGCGACGTACGATAATTTGCGCTATTTTGATGGATCCTACGCCCGTTATGGGTTCGGAGCAACAGAAATCCAGTTTTATTAGGATTTTTTTGTTTCACATGCGCATTCTGGACACACGCTAATTTTTTCTTATCTTTGCACACAGGCCGTTCTATCGCTTAGCATTGCTAAGAGGAAAGTCCGGGCAACACAGAGCATCCCACTTCCTAACGGGAAGACTTTCAGGCAACTGGAAGATAGCTAGTGCCACAGAGAATAACAGCCAGAACACAATGTCTGGTGATGGTGAAAACGTGAGGTAAGAGCTCACGGAATTAGCTGGTAACAGTTAATTCGGGTAAACCTTGGGAGTTGAAAGACCAAATAAACCGAAGCATAAGAGCTGCTCGCTCAATTTCGGAGGGTAGGTTGCTTGATCTTTTTGGCGACAAAAAGGCTAGATAAATGATAGAATCTGTTTGCTTTTTTAGCATGCTAGACAGAACCCGGCTTACAGGCCTGTTTTATTAAGAAGAGCCCAAAACTCAACCAATGGGTCGTTGTAAAATTCAAATAGAAATGTTTGCTTCGAATGTTGGAGGTTAAGGTTTTTTTTTTAAGTTTGACACAATAAACAGAAAGATCAAAAGCATGGCTTAATTCTGCACAATGTATTTTTTTACCAATAATTTTTAAATACACTTATTTAGATAATTGCATGAAAAGATTGGATAATCTCCCACAAGGTTATAAAATGCATTACCATTATTGTTTACCTAATTAAAATAGAAATAGTATGGCTGATATTATAAATGTCTTTGATGTATACCAATTCATGAGTATCGAAAATATTATTTTCGCATACACCGGAACATTTGAGCATTTTATTACAACTGTACTACTGAAAAGTATTAAAAACGAATTAAAAAATGCCAAAGGAGGGGTTGATAAAAAGGTATATAATGTAGTGGTAGAAAGCATTGAAAACATTAGTAAATATTCGCTTGATGAGAATGAAAAACAAAATTCAGGGATTTTATTGTTGTGCAAAGCCGAAAATAAATACATAGTAATAACCGGGAATGTTATTTTAAATACAGATATTCCCATGCTAAAAGATAAACTGGAGAAAATTTCAAAACTGGACAGAGAAGAATTAAAGCAGGCATACCGTGAGCAGATAGCTTCTAAACGTACCCATGAGAATCGTGCAGGATTGGGAATTATTGATATAGCGCTTAAATCAGGGAATAACATGAAGTATGATTTCCAACCGAATACAGAGACAACTTCATTTTACCTTTTTCAAACGGAAATAAATATTCACTAATAATAGATTTTTATGGATTCGCTTAAACTTGAGGCAACAGAATATTCACCCACTGTAGATTTTAATGTTTCGACAGGTCGCTTTTTGATTTCCGGAGAATCCCGCCCCGAAAATTGTGGTAAATTTTATGCACCCGTCGTTACCTGGCTTGGTAAATTTGAGCAAGAAGCTTTTGAGAAAAAAATTACTTTAAGTAGTCCGCTTACATTTATTTTTAAATTCGATTATTTCAATTCCACTTCTGCAAAATTCATTATGAACCTGTTGCAAATCATCAAAAAAATTGAAGCGCTCAAAAACTATAAAGTGAATATTGAATGGCATTATGATGAAATGGATGAAGATATGCTGGATGCCGGAAAAGAATTTTGTGAGGCGGCTGAGCTAAATTTTGAATTTATTTCCTACTAAAAACACAACTTGAATATTCGTTTAATATCCCCTGTTTATGAGGGATTCCAATGACTTTACTTTTTTAATGTTGCTCAAATTGCGCAAAATACGTATCCCTATTCAGAAAATACTTGGAGTTTCACTTTTTTTACATTATCTTTGCACCGGTTTTAGTCAAAAAGGATTTTGCTGAGACGAATTTTACAACTGCTTAGTTATTGCCGAAAAATAGCTCAAATCCCCATGAAGACGGTGAGCTTCTTAATACAGTTGTCATTTTCAACTCACATGTAACTCCTAGAGTTGACAACTGTATAATTTAACTTAATAAATTTTAAATGAACAAATTTGAAGCGTTAGGGCTTAGCAATGCTATTGTTAAAGCTGTAACAGAATTGGGCTTTGAGAGTCCAACCCCTATCCAGGAAAAAACAATTCCTGCATTATTAAATGGCAACAGTGATTTAGTGGCCCTTGCACAAACCGGAACAGGAAAGACGGCTGGTTTTGGTTTACCATTAATTTCATTAGTTGATTTTAACTCACGTGATACACAGGCGCTTATATTATGCCCTACACGTGAATTGTGTATGCAAATTACACGCGATTTACAATCGTATACCAAATACACTAATGGTGCTAACATCGTAGCCATTTACGGTGGTGCAAGCATCGATAACCAAACACGCGATATTAAAAAAGGAGCACAAATCGTAGTGGCTACTCCTGGTCGTATGAATGATATGATCGACCGCCGCCGTATTAATCTATCCAACGTACGTTATGTTGTATTAGATGAGGCAGACGAAATGTTAAATATGGGATTTAAAGAAGATTTAGATACTATCCTTTCACAAACTCCAGAAGAAAAAAATACCTGGTTGTTTTCTGCAACCATGCCGGATGAAGTACTTCGTATTTCAAAAAACTACATGGTTAACCCCATTGAAATTACTACAGGTACTAAAAACTCCGGTAACGACAATATCGAACACGTATATTATGTGGTACATGCACGTGATAAATATGCTGCATTAAAGCGTATTGCCGATTCAAACCCGGATATTTTTGCAATCGTATTTTGCCGCACAAGAGTTGAAACTCAGGAAGTTTCAGATGCACTTATAAAAGATGGTTATGGTGCTGATGCATTGCATGGAGATCTTTCTCAATCGCAACGCGACCATGTAATGAAACGTTACCGTTCACGTTCCCTTCAAATGCTGGTTGCAACCGATGTGGCTGCACGTGGTATTGATGTAAACGATGTAACACACGTAATCAATTACAACTTACCGGATGAGATCGAAAACTATACGCACCGTTCTGGTCGTACAGCTAGAGCTGGAAAACAAGGTATTTCCATCGCCATCATCAACATGAAAGAAGTTGGGAAAATCAAGA
>DASRRA010000176.1:0-3200 GCA_035696085.1 Bacteroidia bacterium
ATCCATACAGGAGCATGATCACTTGTTTTTTCCCAGCTCCTTACTTCGCGGTTGACACCGGCCTTCTTAAGTCGCTTTTTTAAATTTGGGCTCAACAGCAAATGATCCATGCGAATACCGGCATCTCGATTAAACGCGTTGCGAAAATAATCCCAATAAGTAAAAACTTTTGTGTTTGGATATAGAAAGCGAATCGCATCAATCCATCCCTGCTTCAATAATTTCTGAAATAGCGCCCGGGCTTCAGGAAAAAAAACAGCATCCTTTAGCCAACTTTCCGGTTTGTGCGCATCGAGCTCCGTAGGAACAATATTGTAGTCACCGATTAAGATCACCGGCACCTTTAACTTGATAAGCTTACCAGCTTTAGTAATTAATCGTTTTGTCCAGTTAAGTTTGTAATCGAATTTTGGTCCGGGTGCAGGATTTCCATTAGGGAAGTAAAGACAAACAATGAGAATTCCATTCACCATTGCCTGAATATATCGGCTTTGCAGATCTTCTGGATCACCAGGTAAACCTTTACCTACTTCTGTCATCTCAAAATTTTTCTTAGTAAGAATGGCTACTCCATTCCAGCTTTTTTGTCCATGCCATATTGCTTTATAGCCGATGTCCAATAATGCCTGTTCCGGAAATTTTTCATCCGGACATTTTAGCTCTTGTAAACAAACCACATCTGGTTTTTTTTCAGAAAGCCACTTGATAAGTACAGGCAACCTTCCATTTACTCCATTTACATTATACGTTGCTATGATCATATCTTGACTTCGCTGATTTTTTGATAGGTAAAGTGGTATTAATTATAAATTGTTCGTTTCGTTTCCGTTTTTCTCAAACCAAATTGTTTAACTCTTTTACGGATAATAATGCTTCAAGATGATTTCTCTACTATATCACAGTCAGGAAAAGTTATTTTTAATGAAAATATAAATACCCGGTAAGAGAATTACCGAGTATTTAAGTTTATTTATGATCAATCGGTTCCTGTTTTTTACCGGTGTTTTTAGCAGACAGTTCATCAGGTGTAATGTTGCTGATTGCAACATCGATTTTGTTTTTTAAACCAGAAACAACCATATCTTTTCCTGCCATCAATGCTTCGTATCCATCTTTCGCTACGTCAGCAGGGTCAGCAAGCTTGCTTTTATCCTGCACGATCTTCGAATCCAGCATGTTGGCTTTATTAAAAAAATCTGTATTTGTTGCGCCAGGCAGCAACGCTGTAACAACAACACCTTTGTCCTTAACTTCGACGTGAATTGCTTCCGTAAAGGATTGAACAAAGGCTTTTGTAGCATGATAGACGGATTGCCATGGACCAGGAGATTTACTTGCAATAGATGACGTATTTAAAATCTTTCCATCACCGCGTTCAACCATGTCTTTTAAAAATAATTTGGTCAGCGTTACAAGGCTGATAATATTCAGCTGGATAATGTCCAATTCCATTTTAAGCGCCGTGTGTACAAATTCGCCGTAATGGCCGTGACCGGCATTGTTTACAAGAATGTCTACCTTAATTCCCTCTGCGCTTAGCTGCTCATACAATTCATAGGCAGCATTCGGTTCGAATAAATCCTTTGCAATTGGAATCACTTTAATTCCATACCCTTTTAATTCATCGGCGGTAGCTAGCAGTTCAGATTCGCTGCGCGCAACAATTATTTGATTGTATTCGTCCTTTGCAAATAGCTTGGCCAGTTCATATCCGATACCGCTTGTCGCCCCTGTAATAAGGACATATTTATCTTTATTTGGATTCTTTTTCATGATTGTTAGATTTATAGATTACATGTGAATCCTTACAATCTAATGCCAATCTGTTATTATGCTACAATGAGCAGTATTACGAAGACTATAATTCTTGCAAGCACTTGGATGTGGAATTGAGTGTACATTTTTGCATGATGCGGGAGTTGAAACATCTAATAAATGCATCCTGATTTATTTTTAAATTCCAAGTTAGTGTTAGTATAGTTTCCACCATAATAGTCAGTATAATTAGCTTCCAGTAGTTATGGTGGTCAAAAGAAATTTCGATTTTTAAATTTTTTGTTAAAACCTGCTTTCAGTGTGAGTTTGAGTGCGGGTATCATCTAGAATTTTACCTTGACAATACCTTGTATCCTAAAAAAAGAAAAAGGGCCTCAAACCATCTCGGCTGAAACCCTTATCTGTCTTGTGATCCCGAAGCGATTCGAACGCTTGACCTACTGCTTAGAAGGCAGTTGCTCTATCCAGCTGAGCTACGGAATCAGTCATTAAAATTAATCCTAAAAAAAAACGATCTACAAACCGAAATTCGTAAATCGTTCTTTGTACTAATGTCGGGGCGGCAAGATTCGAACTTGCGACCTCCTGGTCCCAAACCAGGCGCGATGACCGGACTACGCTACGCCCCGAACGATAACCCAATAAGAACGACTTATTCAGTACTACTTACACTGCATGCTGCGCACAAGCGTAGTTGTCTTTGTGGGAGTGCAAATGTACTATTATTTTTTGTTTTGCAAACAAATCATGGAATTTCTTTGAGAAAAAAAATGATTTTTTGGGGATGGGCTTTAAAATCAAGAGGATAATAACGATGTTAGGTGACACATTTTAAGAAATTAACCTCCATTTTCTATGAACCAGCTACCAGCTTTCATTTCCGTGGTTTTTGTGCTCACCACTGCGCTTAGCGTCTTTCTTTTTTACAGAGCTACCTCCAAATCCTATATAGCCCTTGTGGTGATGCTCGGTTGGCTGGCTTTACAGTCAATAGTCGCCAGCACCGGCTTTTATACGGTGATGACATTGCCTCCGCGTTTCCCATTATTGGTAGGACCGGCACTTTTTTGTATTATTTTACTGTTTGTAATCCCAAAAGGCAGGCGTTTCCTGGATAGTTTGGATGAAAAAAAGCTGATCCTTCTACATATCGTAAGGATTCCGGTTGAATTGGTCTTGCTATGCTTGTTTTTGAACAAAGTAGTACCTCAGGAAATGACCTTTGAAGGAAGAAATTTCGATATTTTCTCAGGAATTACGGCTCCTGTTGTATACTATTTCGGATATGTAAAACAAAAGTGGAGTCGTACTATTCTACTGAGCTGGAATTTTTTGTGTTTAGGCTTATTGATAAATGTGGTCGTACATGCGATTTTTGCTTTGCCATATCCCTTTCAAAAAATTGCATTTAATCAACCGAATAT
>DASRRA010000177.1:0-13383 GCA_035696085.1 Bacteroidia bacterium
TCCTGCAGTAAGTATCAACTCCACCAATGGTGATACATTACTCGCACCAGGTACAACAACTCTGGAAGCGACGG
Source organism: Bacteroidia bacterium (assembly GCA_035696085.1). Taxonomy (GTDB): domain Bacteria; phylum Bacteroidota; class Bacteroidia; order 2-12-FULL-35-15; family 2-12-FULL-35-15; genus 2-12-FULL-35-15. The sequence goes on from DASRRA010000177.1 coordinate 75, forward strand.
CATTTGATTCGGATGGTAGTATTAGTAAAGTGGAGTTTTACAATGGAGGTACTTTGCTTTCAACAGACAATACAGCTCCCTACAACTATGCCTGGAACAATATTGCTGCGGGTGTTTATCCGGTGTTTGCAAAGGTCTATGACAACTTAAATGCTACCGCTTTCTCGGATACGATTCGTATTGAAGTTATTTCCAACATTGCTCCAGCAGTAAGCATCACTGCGCCTTTGAATAATGCAATTGTTTTTACACCGGCCACCGTTTTGCTAAAAGCAGCAGCAAGTGATGCGGATGGAAGCATTTCAAAAGTGGAGTTTTATGAAGGAAGTAATTTGCTGGGATCAACCGGTACAGCACCTTATACATTTGAATGGAAAAACATTGCTGTGGGCACTTATTCCGTGACAGCAAAAGCAACCGATAATTACAATGTATCCACCACTTCAACAAATATTGCAATAACCGTTAAAAACAATTCACTTCCAACGGTTAACATTGCTAATCCTGTAAATGGTGCAGAGGCTATTGCTCCTGCTGCTTTTGTTATCAAAGCTACAGCAAGCGATACAGACGGAAGCATCAGTAAAGTTGAATTTTATGAAGGGGGTAATTTGTTGGGCACCTCCGTATCCGGGCCTTATACTTACAACTGGAACAATGTTGCTAAAGGGAATTATACATTGACTGCAAAAGCATATGACGATCAAAATGATGTTACCACATCCGCTAGTGTTTTAGTAAATGTTAAAGAAAACAGTCTTCCAACGGTTGTGATTACTTCACCAAGTTCCGGAGCCAGTGCAATTGCTCCTGCTACATTTACAATTAGTGCTAACGCAAATGATGCAGATGGAAGCATTCGCAAAGTAGCTTTTTACAATGGCGCTTCACTTATTGAAACCGACAGTACCAGCCCGTATAGCATTAACTGGCAAAACATAGCAGCAGGTACTTATACACTCACTGCAAAGGCCTATGATGACCTGAATGCAATAAATACATCTGCTGCTGTTACAGTAACAGTGAAAGACAATAGTTTACCTGCTGTAACGATTACAAGTCCATCCAATGGTTCAACCGCTATAGCACCAGCCTCTTTTGTTATTAAGGCTGCTGCTTCGGATAGTGATGGTAATATCACGAAGGTTGAATTCTACAGTGGCACCACACTTCTATCGACCGTAACAACAAATCCATATACCTATAGCTGGAATAATGTGACAGCAGGTGATTATAAAATCACCGCGAAAGCATTTGATAATTTGAATGCGTTTGCTGTATCGTCTGAAGTTTCTGTAACCGTTACAAACAATACCGCTCCAGCTGTTGCTATTATTTCACCGGTAAGCGGCACAACAGCAATTGCTCCCGCTAGTTTCACATTGAAAGCAACTGCGTCGGACAGTGATGGAAGTATTAAAAAAGTTGAATTCTATGAAGGTGTTTCTTTATTAGGCGCAGATTCCATAAGCCCTTATACTTACGATTTAACTGCACTTCCAATTGGTGTATATACTTATACTGCGAAAGCGACTGATGAGTTGGGAGCAACAACTATTTCAACTGAAGTAAAAATTTCTGTACATGCGAATAGTCTTCCTTCTGTAGTTATATCCGCTCCAACGGATGGGGCAATAGCCATAGCGCCTGCACTTATACAATTAAAAGCAAATGCTTCAGACAGTGATGGAAACATCAGTAAGGTTGAATTCTATGAAGGTTCCACCTTACTTGGTACAGCTACCGTAAGCCCCTATTCGTATGACTGGAATGCTGTTGCAGGTTCTTATACATTAACAGCAAAAGCTTATGACGACCTGAATGCGGTTGCTGTGTCGCCGGAAGTAAAAATAACGGTTAAGGAAAACAGTCTACCGATTGTAAATATTGTTTCACCTGCAACCAATACTACCTATCTTGCTCCTGCAACCATTGCTATTAAGGCCAATGCATCTGACACAGATGGAAGCATTTCAAAAGTTGAATTTTATAATGGGAACAGTTTATTGGGTGAAGATCTGACAAGCCCTTATTCATTTGATTGGGCAGGCGTAGCTGTAGGTGAATACATTGTTACGGCAAAGGCATATGACAATTCTAATGCGGTGACCACATCTGATAACATCAAGGTTATTGTTGTCAATAATTTTCTTCCAACCGTTCACATAACCTTGCCTGTAAAAGATACTGCTTATATTGTTGGCACACCTGTATCTATAAATGCTGTTGCAGCAGATGCCAATGGCACTATAAACAAAGTTGAATTTTATGCAAACAACAATTTGATCGGCACAGTTAATTCTGCACCTTTTAATTTTTCATGGACGAATGTTGTTTCAGGTGATTATAAAGTAATTGCAAAAGCTTATGATGATCAAAATGCAGCTGCTATTTCCGACACTGTAAAAATTAAAGTGCATGAGAATATAAAACCAATGGTAATGATCATCCGACCCTATGACAGTGATCAATTTAAAATTGGAGATACCATTCTTATTGTAACACACCACCATGATGATGATGGTACGGTTGTTAAAATGGAGTTTTATCAAAACAATATTTTATTAGGTACAGATAACACGGCGCCTTTTGATTTTGAATGGACAAATGTGCCAAAAGGTGCATACTCACTAACTGCAAAAGCTTATGATAACCTGGGAGCTACGGAAATATCGATGCCGGTTCGTGTAAGTGTTTCTGAAAATGTTTTACCGATTGCACAAATTGTTAATCCGATTTCGACGGATGTATTTGCAGCGAACTCGGATATTCCAATTATTGCTGAAGCAGAAGATCCATTTGGGAGAGTAGAATGGGTAGATTTTTATCACGACGGTACAAAGATCGCATCTGACAGTACGAGTCCATTTTTTATCACCTGGAAAAACGTGCCTGCAGGATCCTACCGTCTTGTTGCAGAAGCGCATGATGACGAAGGTGCTACAACTTATTCGGATGATGTGTTGATCAATGTTGTAAATAACCAGGGCCCTACCGTTGCTATTACCTCACCTGCAGATAGCGCTACATTTATTACCGGTATCGATATTCTTATCCAGGCAATCGCTTCGGATGATGGCAGTATTAAACGTGTAGAATTTTACAGAGGCAAGGTGTTGATTGCCACTGATAGCGTCACACCTTACGTTGCGATTTGGAAAAATGCTGGTCAGGGTGTATATGCGCTTACAGCAAAAGCGTACGACAATACAGGCATCTCTACCATATCTCAACCCATTACCGTAAAAGTTGGCAATAACCTTACACCAATTGTTATGTTGATGACACCTGTTAACAATGCTGTTTACACCAGTCCTGCTGCGATAGATATGGAAGCTCATGCACATGATGATGACGGCGTAATTGATCGGGTCGAATTTTACAATGGTACCACTTTACTTGGAACAGATATTACAGAACCTTATACATATAAATGGACAAATGTCGGAGATGGTTCCTACGATCTAAGCGTTAAAGCATTTGACAATCTGGGAGCGTATTCGATTTCCAACATCGCAACCGTTACTGTTGAAGGAAATAAATTGCCGGTGATTGCAATCACATCTCCAACCAATGGTGCTGTATACAATGCTCCGGCAACACTTACGATAGAAGCGATTGCTTACGATCCAAATGGAACCGTTACGAAAGTTGAATTTTATCGTGGCAATGCATTACTTGGCGAAGACCTTACCAGTCCGTATGCATTTACGTGGAAAGACATTGATCAAGGGGAGTATACGATAACCGCAAAAGCGTATGACAATTTAAATGCAGTTACAACGGCTACAGCTATAAAAATTGTTGTGAATGGCCCTACTACTGTTCCTAGTGATGCAGATAATTTCAAAGACATCACTTTATTCCCAATGCCGTTTGATTCAAAAGTGAATTTGCGCTTTACTACTAAAGAGCCTGGTAATGCGGTGTTAAAAATTTACAATGAACTGGGTAAAGAAGTTTGTTCCGCTGAAATTGCCTTTGATCAAGGTGAACAAAACATAGAGGTGAATACGGAGCATTTACCTAATGGGATCTACTTCTTCACCATTCAAACAAATGAACATTTATTGAAAAAGAAAATTTTAAAACTCAATTTAAACTAGTTTTCTTTTCAGGAGATACCCAATCAAAATGAATTTTATTTTGGTTGGGTATTTTTATTTATGCGTTAACAAAGTGGGTTTAATTTTTGTCTACTTTTAGCAAACAGAAAACGGTATAAACTTATCCCCCATAGCCATGTATCAAAAAGGAACAGATATTCAGATTAAAGTTAACGGTATTACTATTAATTACAATGATTTAGGAGAAGGCAAACTGCCTATTATTTTTATCCATGGATTTCCCTTTGATCAATCTTCCTGGAAACTTCAACTTGATTATCTATCCAATTATACAAGAGTTGTTACCTACGATATCCGGGGATTTGGTAAATCCACAACCAACAATGAAACGATAACGGTTACTCTATTAGCAGATGATCTGATCAAATTCATGGATGCCCTCCAAATTCCAAAAGCGATTGTTTGCGGGCTTTCTATGGGCGGGTATATTTTATTAAATGCTTTAAACAGGTACGCTGATCGTTTTGCTGCAATCATTTTAAGCAATACACAATGTATTGCCGACAGTGCGGAAGCGAAGGAAAAACGTCAAAAAAATATACATCTGGTTTCTTCCGGGGGGATGAAAGAGTACGTTGAAAACATGATTCAGAATTTATTTTACAGCGAATCATTCACTACGAAAAAAGAAGCCGTAGAAGATATCAGAAAAATGATGCTTTCTACTTCTGTTACCAGTATAACCGATACGCTACACGCTCTTGCGGGCAGAGAAGAAATGTGTTATACCCTGGAAAATATTATTATTCCTACACTCATCATCAGTGGAAAGGATGATAAATCCATTCCTTTTCAACAATCCAGTTTCATGCATCAGCAAATTCCAAGATCCATCCTGCAATTGATTGACAAAGCAGGCCATCTACCAAACCTGGAACAACCAGAAGAGTTTAACCGGTTCATTAAAGATTTTGCAATGAGCATGAACATCATGCATGTGACTACCTAAGCCAATTGCAGCCGGATATTGGTCTGATTTCTGCATTTTTTTAACCGGAATCAAGTGAATCATCAGAAACAGTAACACATTGGCATTTAGAGGACGCATATGCAAAGCCGGATCGGAAAAAAAATCCCCAAATTGATCTTAAAATCACTCCTGTGTGTATTATTTGGAGTTTTGGGTATTGTCGTGATCCTGCTTATTGCCCTGCAATTTCCTAGCACACAAAATTATGTTACTGGTAAGGTCACAACCTATCTTTCTCATAAACTCAACAGCAAAATAACACTGGGAAGAATCAACATTGCCTTTCCTAAAGATATTGCTCTAACTGATTTGTATGTTGAAGATTTGCATAAGGACACTTTGCTATATGCGCATTCTGTTAAACTCAATTTAAATTTATGGGACCTGTTCTCCCAAAAACTGGAATTAAAAGATATTTCCATTTCCAAGCTAACGGCTCATATTTATAGAGAATTCCCGGATACAACATTCAACTATAGTTTTATTCCAGCAGCTTTTTCTTCTCCGGAAAAAAAGCAAGTTGAGCAGGACACCAGTTCCGGCGGTGGATTTCAATTTTCTATAAAGGATATTGACTTATCTGATCTCTTCCTCAGCTATTACGATACCCTTGGTGGTATTCATGCAGATGCTCGGATTGGATCCCTGCAAACCAATTTTGATGCGTTTGATTTGAATGGAAAAAATATTCATGTCGAAAAATTAAAACTGAACCGATCCAGTATCCTTGTCGTTCAAACTAAACCGTTGAAAAAAGACAGTACTCCCTCCAAACCTTTTGATTACCAATTGGGAGTGGACAACATTAAGTTCAGCTCAGTAAATGCTACTTACCAAAATTTGGAAAGCCAACAAGACCTTCGGGCAACAATTGGCGAATTAAATGTGAATGCAAAAGAATTAGATATCGCAAAACAACATATTCACCTATCAAGTATTGCGCTCTCCGAATCAGCAATCCTGTATACGCAAAACAAAAATGTCTCTATAGCAGTCGCACAAAAAGACAGCTCCACTTCTCCTTCATCCGGATGGAATATTGCACTTCAGCAGTTGGATTTTAAACATAATTCATTTGCTTATGAAAATAAAAATGTGGATACAGTTGCAAAAGGAATGGATTTTAATCATTTACTTCTCAGCAACATAAATATCGATTGTAAAAACATTTCTGTTTCCCCTGAAAAAATTTCATTAGCCCTGCAAGGTTTAAGCTTGGATGAACGATGCGGGTTCACCTTAAAAAAATTCAGAACTGATCTGACTTATACCCCAACTCAAATAAAACTGGATAAGCTTGCGCTTGAAACGGGCAATAGTAAAATTGGTAATTACATAGATGTACAATTTAGATCTTTGGCTTCTTTAAAAGATTCCATTGGAAAAATGAAGACTTCTATCAATTTACAGCAAACTTCTGTGTCGTTACGTGATGTCGCATTTTTTCAACCAACTTTATTAGCGAACCCTAACTTGAATCTTCAGCCAGGTATGAGTGTTCAACTGAACTGTAAGTTGAATGGCGTGTTGGATGATCTATTGATTTATCAGCTAAACATTAACACATTGGCTGCAACACAAGTTGATTTAACCGGTCATGTAAAAAATATTACGCAACCTAAACGTATCCAGGCAGAGCTTCATTTGAATAAATTCAGAACCAGTAAAGCGGACGTTGAAGGAATCGTGAATCAACAATTGATTCCAAAGACCATCAGCATTCCAAACGCTATTGAAGCTAGTGGAAATTTTAAAGGACAACTTTCCAAATTTGATGCAGCTCTAACACTTCAAACTTCAATGGGTAACGCAAAGGCTGAAATTCTACTAGATTCCAATCAACCCCATGATACGGCCTATACCGCTCATGTAAGCATTGATCGGTTTGACTTGGGGAAATTATTAAAGGACACAGCGCTATTGGGTTCATTAACTATGCAAACCCATGTTGAGGGGCATGGATTGTCAGCACAAACCATACATGCCAATTTATCAACCAAAGTGGAGGAGGCTATATTCAAAAAATACGCTTACAAAGATTTGGCAATTGAAGGCGTCGTAAACAAAAAATCATTTGATGGAACCATGAGTATTAAGGATACGAATATTGCTTTTGTTTATCGCGGTTTTATCGACTTGGATAGTGCTCACTCCGTTTATGATTTTGATTTTAACTTAATGGGGGCGGATTTAAAAGCCTTGCATTTATCGAATGAAAACATCCGCGTGAGCACATTGTTACAATCAGATCTTAAAAAAGAAAATACGGAGAACATAACCGGAAACGCCGTATTGAAAAACACCTTGCTTATAAAAGATGAAACAAAATACTGGCTGGATTCTTTTCTTTTAACTTCTGCATATACTGATAAAAATGCTGACATCACCTTAACTTCAGGTATTCTTAACGGAAGCTTAAAAGGTACAATTGTATTAGGGCAGCTTCCTTCCAGCTTAAAAAAATATTTTAAAAATTACTTTGATTTACAACAAACCGATAGTTTGCAAAAACTGAAACCGCAACAATTCAATTTTGAATTTGCAGTAACGGATCCTTCTATTCTTACCGAGGGACTTATTCCTAAACTAGAAAAACTTACGCCTTTTTCCATGAAAGGCAATTATGATAGTGAGACAAAGGATTTGGATTTCAAACTGGATTTACCGCAAGTGGTTTATTCAAAAGTAGTAGTGGACACTTTACAGGTTGCTGTTCATTCCACTGCTCAATCGTTATCCGGATCGGTACAGGCTTCAGAAGTTTCCAATCCAACCGTTAAACTGGAAAATATAAATGTCGGCGCAGCCGTAGAGCAAAATCAATTTCATTTTTCTGTTCAAACAGCGAAGGACGACAGCACAAAAGTTTTATCCATTGCAGGCAATTTAAAAAGTGAAAACAAAGCGTTTCACTTGCAACTGGATCCCAAGCTTATTTTAAACGCCAGCAACTGGTCTGTTGATACCAGCAACTACGTGGAGTTTAGTAAAACAGGGCTTATCGCGAATAATGTGATTTTAAAAGACAGCTCACAAGTCATCGCTATAAATAGTTCTGAAAAAAATGTAGCGTCGCCACTAAAAATAGATCTCACTTCTTTCAAACTGGAAACATTGTCCAAACTGGTTGAAAGCAAAGAAGAGTTAGCGAGAGGAACAATTGATGGTCATGTTATTTTAAAACAAGAGAACAACGTTAAGACGTTTACTTCTGACTTGACTATAAAAAATCTTGCCTTTAAATCGATACCAACCGGTGATATCCATTTACTAGCGAGCAATACTTCTAATCCTAAAAAATTTGACCTCCAATTTGCACTTGGCGGAAACGAAAATGATATTCAGGCCACTGGTTTTTACAGTGCTGAAACAGCAACGCCGAATTTGAATTTACTAGTCACAATAGCGCATTTGAATATGAAGACCATTGAGCCGTATACGTTTGGACAAGTTACACAACTATCAGGTGCTGTAAATGGAAAAGTAAATATTTCAGGAAACACAAGCACTCCTGAAATTTCGGGCGCTTTGCACCTAAATAATTGTGCCTTTCGCCCTAAATTTCTAGATACCTACCTTCGTGTAGAAGATGAAACGATAACTCTGGAATCAAAAAAAATCAATTTCAATTCATTTACGTTAATTGATTCATTGAATAATGAAGCGATCATTGACGGATATGTTGATGTGAAGGATTTAAAAAAAACACCATTTGATCTTCGGTTGCAAACAAATGATTTCTTAGCACTCAATACAACGGAAGAAGATAACCCTTTGTATTTTGGAACAATTTACCTTGACAGTGATATTTCTTTGAAAGGAACAACTGATCATCCTATCATAAAAGCAAAAATAGGATTGGAAAAAGGAACCGTTATCACCTATGTAAAACCGGAGAATACAGCCGGCAGAAATGATAGCAAGGGTATTGTTGAATTTATAGATACGGTGGAAATTCAAAAAAATATTATGACTCGCAAAGTGAAGGAAACGGAGATGAGTACAACCAAGGGCATTGATCTAAAAGCGGATATTTCATTTGACAAAGATGCTGAATTGAAAATGCTGGTCGACCGGCAAGCTGGTGATTCGCTTTATATAAAAGGTAGCGGGCAATTGGATTTCAGTCTGGATGAAGGTGGAATGATGAGTCTGGTTGGCAAATACAGAATTAATGATGGAGGTTATCACTTAACGATCAATGACCTGATCAAGAAAAATTTCAGTATTGCCAAAGGTAGCTCTGTAACCTGGTCGGGCGATGTAACGGATCCTTTTGTGGACATTGATGCTATTTACAAAATAAAAGCCTCGCCGGTTGATTTAGTAGAAGGTCAATTAACGGGTGCCGATCAATTGGAAAGAAACAAGTACAGAACATTAATGACATTTTTGGTTTATCTGAAAATGAATGGATTTGTTTCGACACCGAATATCAGTTTTGATATACAGCAACCTGCCAATGAACGTGGTGCATTAAACGGAGCCGTTAATGCCAAGCTATCCGAGTTACGCGCGGATGAATCCCAGCTAAACAAACAAGTATTTGCGCTATTAACACTTAACCGATTCATTGGTGAGGATCCGTTTGAAAGCGGAGGATCGGGCGGAATTGCTTCTACTTCCCGTGCAAGTGCAAGCAGGTTGCTCACGCAACAGCTTAGTAACCTATCCGAAAAATATGTTAAAGGAGTGGATTTGAATCTGGGTGTAAATTCCTATGAAGATTATTCCAGCGGTCAGGAGGAAGGTAGAACACAATTGCAAGTGGGTCTTTCAAAGAGATTACTGAATGATAAAGTAACCGTTCAGGTGGGAGGAAACATTGATATTGAAGGTGAGAAAGCCAAGCAAAATAATGCAAGTGATGTGGCTGGAAATATTAGTATTGAATATAAGTTAACGGATGATGGAAGATATAAACTAAAAGGGTATCGGCAAAATGAATATGAAAATCCTATTGAAGGAGAACTTACAAAAACCGGATTCGGTATTATTTACAGGAGAAATTACAATAAACTAAAAGAATTGTTTTCAAAACCCAATCCTAAAAAGAAAACGACTAAATAAGGTATGCGTTTCATACGACTTCACATATTTACCCAATTGCTGCGAAAAAGAAATTTTCTTTACCTGTCTATTGCCTTTACTATACTGAGTTGTGGCTGTAACTCAACCAAGTATCTGGCAGCGGGTGAAGATTTATATGTTGGAAGCACTATTCGTATTGAATCGAAAGATAAAATCAAAGACAAAGGAACATTAAAAACTGAGCTCGGTAAATTAGCGCGTCCGAAACCCAACGAGCGCATCCTATGGGCAAGGCCAAAACTCTGGTTTTATAATATTGGTACTGTTTCGCCTAATAGCAAAATTAAAAAATGGCTGAAGAAAAAATGGGGAGAAAAACCGGTATTGCTGAGTGATGAACGCCCTAAAGAAAATGCGGATCTGATGGTGAGTCGTTTGAATAGTTTGGGTTACTTTGAATCGCGAGTTAACTATAAAATTAAAACTTCCAGACGGAAAGCAACAATCACCTATACAGCTATTGTTAACAAACCGTACATCCTATCAAAACTTACGTTTCCTGAAAAGACAGATAGCTTGAATGCGAAGATAAGCGCTACAGAGGAAAAGACCTTGTTAAGAGTTGGTAAACCATACAACCTGGATATTATAAAAAATGAACGTGTTCGAATTGACAGGGAATTAAAAAATAAAGGCTATTATTTTTTTACTCCGGATTATTTGCTTTTTAAAGCCGATAGCAATGCTCAGGAAAAAACAATTAACCTGGAGCTGACAGTTAAAAACGATGCTCCGGAAAAAGCAAAAGTTGCTTACACTCTCAACCAGATTTATATACATCCAGCCTTTTCATTGGACAATGATAGCCTGTCTCATAAAGCAATAGACACCATTAACATTGAAGGATATCATTATATCAATACGGATACAGCCTTCCATCCAAGTGTTATTTTAAGATCCGTATTTCTTAAAAAAGGAGATCCATATAGCAGAACGGCTCATAATTTAACCATCAGCCGCTTGATGGGAATGGGTGTTTTTAAATTTGCGAATATAAAATTTGTAGATACTATTATTGACCACAAAGGTCTATTGGACGTGTGGATCTATTTAACTCCTATTCAAAAAAAATCATTACAAGTACAAGTAGAAACAGTTACTAAGTCAAATAACTTCACTGGTCCTGCTTTAACGTTAAGTTACAAGAACAGGAACTTACTAAAGGGTGCCGAGTTGTTTGTTTTTAATCTGGATGGAAGTTTTGAAACGCAGTTAACAGGACCAAAAAAAGGATTGAACTCGTTTGAATTCGGTGCGGGTATGCAATTATTTGTCCCCAAATTTTTGACCCTTGGGTTTATCCGTAACAGATCCAGCCAATTTGTTCCTAAAACGAAGTTTGATGCAGGAATTCGGTTATTACACAGGGCTGAATATTTTGATATGACATCCATGAATCTTTCTTATGGTTATACCTGGAAAAAAACAGCGCAACAGGAATTCCAATTCGATCCGGTAACGATTAATTTTTCAAAATTGCTCAAAACGTCAACAATCTTTGAAGAATTATTAGAACAGAATACATTCTTGAGAAAGAGCTTTGAGCAGCAATTTATTATTGGTTCACGATTCTCCTATACCTATAATTCAATAGTGGGTGAACAAAAAAGACATCAATACTATTTTAATTTGTTACTTGATTTTTCCGGAAACAGAACCTCATTGGTTCAATCACTGATTACCAAACAGGAAAGACCTTATAAGCTATTTGGATTTGAGTATTCTCAATTCTCTAAAATTGCTACCGATACACGTTACTATTACACTATGGATAAAGACAATAAAATTGCAACGCGATTAATTGCGGGAGTTGGAGTACCGTATGGAAATTCAACTACGATGCCCTATATCAAACAATTTTTTAGTGGTGGTTCCAATAGTATCCGTGCATTTTTACCAAGAACAGTTGGGCCGGGTAGCTACAAGCGATCGGATAGTTCTTCCACGCAGGTATTCCTGGATCAATCGGGTGATATTAAACTGGAAGGAAATGCAGAATATCGTTTTACGATTATTAGTGTGGTGAAAGGCGCCATTTTTATCGATGCAGGTAACGTTTGGAATATCCGAAAAAATGAGGCGTTGCCTGGAGGTGAATTTAAATCTTCTCAATTTTTAAATCAGGTGGCTGTTGGTACGGGTGCCGGTTTGCGTGTGGATGTTTCCTTTTTTGTGATCCGTTTGGATCTGGGTATTCCTTTAAGAAAACCTTACTTACCGAGCAATGAGCGATGGGTAGGAGATGACATACGATTTGGAAGCCCGTCGTGGAGAAAAAATAATTTGGTGTGGAATATCGCGATTGGTTACCCTTTTTAACAGCCTGAATGTGAGTGTAAGTCTTGAGAATTAAAACTTCGGACAAGGAACTATAATTCTCTTTTTCTTTTTCTTGGTGAGTTTACACAATTGATAAGACAAGGTTACTTCATGTGCGCCTGCTGTTTGACCAACAAGCTTTGAGATTGTAAAATCAAAACTGTATCCTATATTCAATCGTTCTGTTTTCAGACCGATGATTAATGCCAACGCGTCATTGTTGCTATACCCCGGTTTGTAGGATTTCAAGAAAGGAATCCCCCTATACCATATTCCCAAATTAAAAACGTATTGCATATAGTATGCACCAATATCCAATTGATCAAAATCGCTTTGTCCTCTGTAATTAAAAGCAGCTGCAATGGATTTCTGTTTGAATTCTTCTTTCTCATCTTCGTTTAATGCATAGCTGTATCCACCATGTACAGTGTATCGGATCGGAAGAAAACTTTCATTTCCTGGAATCAATGATTCATTTGGCTTGTTCAAATGATAGAGTGATGTCCCCAACCAAAAACTTTTTGTATAGGCCAGCATTCCCGCTCCAATATCAAAATAGGTTTTGCTTTTTGTTTGTTCTTCAATGGTAGGTACTCCTCCTCCCCTGGCAATCTGATCACCAAATAATAATTTATTAAAACTGATGCTATGAATTCCAATTCCGGGCTGAACGCCAAAACGCATCAGCAAGGTTCTTGTCATTTTTACCTCATAAGCAATCAAGGGAGCGAAGGTTGTCGTTTTCAAATCACCACTTCCGGCTGCATCAGTTGCAAATGAAAAACCAATGCCTATATGATAA
>DASRRA010000178.1:0-8919 GCA_035696085.1 Bacteroidia bacterium
TTCTGTTGTAGGTCCGGATGGTAACCAGTTATAGGTGTAAGGTCCTGTTCCACCTGTTGGTGTTAAGTTAATAGCTCCATTTGATCCTCCAAAACAAGCTACATTGGTAACGACTGTTGTTCCGGATACGGGAGAGGATGGTTGCGTAACAGTAACTGTATTTGTTCCTGTACAACCGTTTGCATCGGTGATTTGTACCGAAAATGTTCCAGCCGCAAGTCCTGTTCTGTCTTCTGTTGTAGGTCCGGATGGTAACCAGTTATAGGTGTAAGGTCCTGTTCCACCTGTTGGTGTTAAGTTAATAGCTCCATTTGATCCTCCAAAACAAGCTACATTGGTAACGACTGTTGTTCCGGATACGGGAGAGGTTGGTTGCGTAACAGTAACTGTATTTGTTCCTGTACAACCGTTTGCATCGGTTATTTGTACCGAAAATGTTCCTGCTGTAAGCCCTGTTCTTTCTTCCGTTGTAGGTCCGGATGGTAACCAGTTATAGGTATATGGACCCGTTCCACCTGTTGGTGTTAAGTTAATAGCTCCATTTGATCCTCCAAAACAAGCCACATTGGTAACGACTGTTGTTCCGGACACGGCGGAAGCTGGCTGGGTAACTGTGGTATTAATAGATTTTGTGCAACCGTTTGCATCGGTAATTTGTACAGAAAATGTTCCGGCTGTAAGCCCTGTTCTATCTTCTGTTGTAGGTCCGGATGGTAACCAGTTGTAGGTATAAGGTCCTGTTCCCCCTGTTGGTGTTAAATTGATAGCACCGTTTGAACCACCAAAGCAAGCGACATTGGTAACGACTGTTGTTCCATTAAGAGCAGAAGCCGGTTGAGTTATAGTTACGGTTTGCGTTTTCGAACACGAGATTGCATCGGTAATCGTGCAAGTATACGTACCTGCAGCTAAACCATTTGCTGTGGCACTGGTTCCGCCCGATGGTGCCCATGAATATGTTTTTGTTCCAATTCCACCCGTTACAGAAACAGTTGCAGCGCCTGTACTGGCTCCATTACAAAGAATATCTGTTTTTGACGAAATGGATGCTGTCATTGAACTAACTGTTAATGTAGCGCTATTACTAGTAGCTGGGGGATTTAGGCTTCCTGTTGCAATACAGCGATATACGTAGCCATTCATAGATACTGGAACACCTGTAAGGGTCAAGGCGGTTGTTGTGGCGCCTGAATAAACACCACCATTAGAAATATTCGTAAAACCACTTCCTGCATCCTCTTGCCATTGGTAAGAAGTGGCATTTGCTGCGACTATACTAAACGTGGTATTACTAGTCGCACAAACGCTTGAATTAGCGGGTTGAGTTGTTATAGACGGAGTGGCAGGTGTAAACACAAAATTGGAAATAGTTAATACACCTCTTCCGCAGCAGTTATCATCGTTTACGATACGAAAAGCAAATGTATTTCCTGCTGTTACTGCAATATTTGATTTGGTACCTGATCCGGAGGTTGCGATTAAGGTTTGAGTACCATTGATTACATAATAAGCTTTATCTACATCCGGATTAACATGACTGTAACTAAAACTGATTGTTCCGGTGTTCACAATGGTTGTTTGCCAATTTTCATATTGACCTCCTCCTCCAGGACCATCATTATCACTACCATTTAACACTATAGAAGTGGGTGCTCCGGATGTATTTACCGAACCATCGCCACTTACTGTTGTCGTGCTAAAGGTCCACTTATTCGGAGCAAAATCTCCTGAAAACTGCGCTATACCCTTAAATGAAATCGTAAGAGCTGATAGCAAGAATAGTAATCTTATTTTCATAATCTTGAAATTTAAAAGGTTAAACACTAACTTCAAATGCGTAAAATGTATAAAGACAGACCATGAAATGCTGACAGTCTTTTTGGAAATCGAGAAATTAATCAGGTATGCGAATCAATGCTAATGCAAGATGTAAAGGAAAAAAATGCGAAAAAAAAAGGGACGCGAAAAAATGATGCATCACCTGTAAATGAAATTTAAAAGCATTTGCTTTAAAAGCAAATTAGCCTGGCAAAAATTTAACCACGGCACGGGATAATAAAAAAGAACTGTGTTATGATGTTTACCACAAGAGTATTATAAAAAAAAATATTTTCCAAACTTCCGGAGTAAATTAATTTTTAAGTTGAAAAACTGTGGAGTAAATTCCTTTAATACTCTGATTGGGGTTTACGTGTAAGTAGTAACTTTAAATCGCAAATTAATTTTATCAATCAATTTTAGAAATTATGAATAAATCAACGATAGCGGAAATCAGAGAACGCTTTGATAAGGATGTGGAACGTTTTTCAAACCTGGATACCGGACAAGTATCAACGATTGATGCAGCACTCTCACTAGAGCTCATTACTGAAGCTGCAAAACGAATTGCTCCTGCAGCGACACAACTTTTAGATATTGGTTGTGGTGCAGGAAACTATACACTTAAAATGCTTTCAAAAATTCCGAATCTCAACTGCACTTTGGTTGATTTAAGTAAACCCATGGTAGATAAAGCGCTGGAGAGAGTATCAGTTCAAACTTCTGGGAAGGTGGAAATAATACAAGGCGATATACGCGATGCCAACTTGAAAGAAAATTACTATAATATTATTTTGGCAGGCGCAGTACTTCATCATCTGAGAGAAGATGCAGATTGGGAAAAAACTTTTTCCAAATTATTTCGATTATTAAAACCAGGAGGTTGTTTAATGATTTCCGATTTGATTACACAGGATTCGGAAGTGCTTACGAATTATACCTGGGAGTATTATGGCGACTATCTTGAAAAAACAGGTGGTAAAGAATACCGCTCAAAAGTGCTTGATTATATTGCCAAAGAAGATTCACCCCGCTCGTTGAATTTTCAATTAGACTTAATGAAACGTGTTGGATTTAAGTATGTCGAAATTCTTCATAAGAATAGTTGCTTTGCAGCATACGGAGGAATAAAATAAAAACTGCCGAAAATTTGAAACTGCGGAATCGCTAAAGCTATGGCTTACGATAAAAGATCTCTGACGTTTTATGCTGTTTTCAATTTAATAGAATTGGTACTCCAGTTTTCCCATACATTGGTATAAGGATCATAACCGCACTTTAAAGGTTTGCTGTAAAGATCATTCGAATCTTTTATATAGGCGCGGCAATCAGAACAAATGTAACGGAACTCACAATCCTTACAAGTGCTGATCTCATCTTTTTTTATACCCCCTAATTTTTTAAAATCGTTCATCGAAGCAACTTCTATCAAACTGGATTTATATATGTTCCCGTATTTCTTGAATATGGAAGGACAGTTGCTGATATTTCCATCTTTATCAATAGCTATTTTTTTATAGAGACAGGAATTTACATTTTTTGCTTCAGTAAAAGCTTTAATATTTACCCTAAAATAATGAGAGCTGATATATCCGCAGCAAGAAGCGGACTCAAATGACGCTGTTGTATAGTTTACTTTTAATTTCTCTTGATGATAAGTTGTTTCAATTGTGGAAGAAGCACTACCAAATACAAGATATAACAGCCGAGGATGTTGTTGCGAAAGGCCTGCGATTACATCCGGTGTATAGGCTTCGTGAGTAGGAAGAATAATTTCGATGCCTCTTATCTTGCTATCCTTGAAATAATCCAGGTAATGATGAAGATCAGTAGGAGTGATGCTGTCATAAAAACGTAATTGTAAAGCCTGACAGATCAATTCATCCAATTCAGCAACAATTTTTGGAAACGGATGTTTGCTGTTTTTATCCAGGTCTATGATGCAATTGGTAATGGTATTTGGTACTTCATACGAAAAATTCAATTTGTCAAAACCTTTATCTAGGCTCTTGACCCATCTTCCGAATTTCTTTTGAATAAGAAAATCGAAATACTCCTCAATAATTTCATCATAAGCATGATCAAAATATGTTTGGATTTCACCCAATGTTTTTTTTGATTGTTTTGTAAGAATGAAAAACAATTCATTGGGAATAAATTCGAAACTGTTTTGCTGAAGGTCGCAAATGACACTTCTGTTGGCACCTTTAACAGGTACACAGTTTGCAAACAGATGGAAGTAATGCTGTTGGTTCATGTTACAGTTGGGGTTTTGAAATAGGAAAATGATGCAGGAATAAAAAATATCCTTTTGATTTATAAGCGCTGCATGTTGTATACCCTTCAAAAAAATCTGCTATTTCTGGCGTATGAGTGATGGCATCTTCATCCATGTTCCTGTAGTATACCGGGAATCGTTCAGGGTAATTAGCTACCAATTGTTTCAGCGACAAGAGGGGTTTTATTTTTTGCTCTTCTTTTTTCATGGTTATCTTTTTTTATAAGGTGTTGGGCAATGTCTTTTTCTATCGGATAATTGCAATGCAGTGCTACCCAATCAAATTGACCGACAGGGTTTATTTCTAAAAAGACAAATTCATCTTGTGTTGTTTTTATAAAATCAATGGAGCCTGCATTTAATTTCAACGCACGCATCAATTTGCCGATTTTCTTTTCAAGTACTTTTGGTAATTTATAAGGAACACATCTGTTTTGATTTTCTGTGTCGTAATTTCTATAATCTGTTTTTGTTTTTTCGCTTTCCTGACTGAATATAGCCAGGGAATAGCATTTACCCGAAAGGTAAAATGTACGGATCTCAAACTCCTTCTCGATGCACTTTTGCAACAAGGAAGGGAAAATCAATGAATCTTGTACTAGTGTTTTTTGATCCACTTCTTTAGTAAGCATGCTGTATCGATGTATAGAATCTGTAATAACAGCCGTTTCCGTAAGTGGTTTAGATATATATCTTTCTGTTGGATATATTAATTTTTGGTTACCTGAATCAAAAAAATTGCAAACGATTGTTTCGGGGATAGTGATTCCAAAATTTTTAGCAAGAATTAATACTTCTAATTTATTTAAAGATGATTTATCGGGATGGGAGAGCCAATACGCTTTTTTTAGATAAATTGGTAACAGGGAGTAGAAGCGTAAAAACTCAAGTTTGAGATGTCCTGTTAAGGTTTGTTTTCCTTCCATGTCAAAATTCAACTGTTCATAAAATTGAAAGGAGGCTGTTTCCATTCTTCTTCTAAACCAAACGGTTTTCACCTGATCCAAGTCTAATTCTTTTTGATGAACTGTTTTTATTTTTATTGAATTGGCTGCATTGCTCAGCTGAAAAGTCATACTTGTTCCTGTCATGAATTCATCACCGGTAATAACATCATAATCCGCTTTATAATGCGTAAGCCAATCCATGACGGTGTCTGAATTGATTTCCAGTAATGATTTTGTAAGGATGAGTATCATGTGTATAATTTTAAGAAAGGTATTCCATGTTCGTTCATGGAATACCTTAATCATTGGTTACGCTTTAATTACACCACCAGTAGGTGTTTTAACATCAAGATCACCATCGTTTGAAATGGTATCGCTGTGTGTATGGTCACCATGAATGGTTGTTACAGTGCATTTTTTCCCTCCGCGGATTGCTGAAAGTTTCTCCATTTTAATGGTAGAGTTATTAAATAACTCGTCGTTTAATTTTTTAAAAGTTGGTTTCATTTTTTTATAGTTTATAATTTTTCCTACTCTTTTGAAGGCTTTTCGGATTCCGCCTACTCGTCGTGCACGAGCAAATATGATGAATGTGATAAAAATTAATCTTATAAATACGAGGGTAATCGAAAGGCTCTGTGTTGTCAAACCAATTTGAATTGCGAATTCATTCTTCTATAATAGTTCAGAGCCGGAACAGTGAGTGTTATGAGGGATAATTTTTCGCTGTTCGTTTTTAAATACGAAGACAAAATTTGTCTGGTTTGCTTATACAAAATTATTTTTTTAAGTAAGCTTATGAAAGAGGTATAACACCTTTGTGAAGAGGTATTTAATGGGAGTTAAAATCTGTTTGAGAAAAATTCGAAACAAAATTTTTAAAACAAAAAAATGACTAAGCCCCTGAGTTGTGCAACGTACTCGCTAACAAAATAGTATGGATATGATAATTTATGTTTGGTAGGGAAATTGTAAACCTGCAAACCATTCAACTAAATTTATATTTAAATGAAAACTGTTTCACTTTTTTGTACTGCTTTTATTCTTGTCGTTCAAAACCTAAACGCTCAAACTGAACCGATTCTTAAATCTGTTCATAAAGGAAGTGTGACCATAACACCTTACTTTGGTTTCCCTAACCTTCTGACTGCAGCGATTCAAAACACATATGAGTTAACCAATCAGAAAAAAGAACAATTGAGTATTCGGGGAGTTGGGCCAATTGGTATACGCGCTGAATATTTTATTATTGACCATTTGGCTATTGGAGGGGAAATCAGCTACGCGAATACGCGTATTGATTGGAAAGAGAAGGGAAGTCTTAAGCTTCCGGATTCTACTTCAGTCCCTTACACATATAGTTTCAGCTTGAAAGCACCCAGAGTTCGGACGCTGGTAAAATTAAATTATCATTTTTTGACAAGAACTCATTCCGATTGGTATGCCGGTGTTGGTATCGGATATAACAACACACGTATTAAACTCACTACGGATGCTCCATATATTCGAGATTATGATATTCTTTCCTTGTACTTTTTGCCGATCAGCGCTAGGATTAATTTTGGATTCAGTTATTATTTTACAAAAAATATAGGATTGAATGCTGAAGTTGGTTTAGGTGGACCGCTAGGTTCGATTGGGATTAGTGGAAAATTTTAATCTACTCCAATACGGGTAAGTATTCTTTCCACGGTCCCACAGCATCGGTATACTGCTTGGCCATTACTCTTGTAATTTGTCCAATGTGTCCCAGATCATGTACAACCCAGGAGGCGAGAAGTTGTGCTAAGCTCACTTCACCAAATGCAGGATGGATTCCTTTCTTGTGAAGATCTGTTGTTGAGATGTGATGTTGAAGTAAATCGCTTATATTTTTTTCTCGTAGGTGTTTGAACGTTGTCAATAACTCTTTTAACGTTTTTCCCTTACTTGCTTCAAATTGTGCAAAACGATCAAAGGGCTCAAAAGTCTTATCTGCACTATTGGACAGTATGATATCGGTGCGTATTAACCAGTCCGTTTTTTCACCATGTATTAAATGCCCAACTATATCAAAAGGGCTCCAGGTCTCCGGTCCTTCATTGTTTTTAACCCAATCGTCGTGAAGGCCTTCTAAAAGCGGTTCAATAACAATAGGCGTACGTTTAAGAATTTCAATTGATTTGCTTAGATCGAAATGCATTTTTAAAAATCGTATTAAGTAAGGGATGCTTAAAAATACGGAAAAAATCTTGCTCGAAACTGGAGCAATAAGAATTTCTTTTTCCGGTAAATAAATGGTTTAACGTCTTACCTTCTGAATGCGGTTGAAGGGAATAACAAAGGAACGATGTACCTGAATAAATTCCTGATGCGGTAGTTTTCCATAATTGATTTCAGTGGCATTCGGGTAATCACTTTTTTACCAGTTGCCAATTGAATTTTCAGAAAGTCAGCCAAGGATTCGATATAGAGAATATCAGCAAAAGCAATTTGGATAAGACTGTAATCCGATCAAACATATAAGAACTTATTATCTGTTGATTCTGCTTGTTTCAGATAATTGAAATAATGCTGGGCTTTATTTACAGCCAATAGAAAGCGTTCGTAAGAAAATGGTTTCAGTAAATAATCCACCGCATTGAGGTTAAAGCCATCAATTGCGTATTGGCTATGGCCAGTGGTGAAATCTTTTTGTTATCAAATCTCTTTTGATATCGTAATGCAAAACGATATTACCTGTTAAACGCAATTTTTGAAAATCGATAAAATCAATGATGCAATAGATCTCATTTTGTAAAGGAACAAAGATGCGATGAAGGCCAATGCTATTCATGCCGCGCTCAAGCAAAAAAGAATGAGCGTAATTCCAGAGGAATCACGCTCGCCTGAATAAGGTTAACCTTAGCCAGAAATCCTAATTATAAAATGCTTTAAAAGTCAGTCGCTGGTCTTCATATACCTCAAAGTTTCTGTACTCTTCAATAAACGGAATACCCTCTTTGAAATCCGGTCCTACTGCTCTCCAGTCAATTTCATAAATATCATCACCGATTTTTATGGAACGTACTTTTAAGTAAGCTCTGCCATCATATAACCTTACCATCGCTGAGAATCTGGTATGAATGGGGATAATGACGTTTCCTATTGAAAATTCATCGACAGTATAAAAATCAAGTATGGAATGGTCAGTAGCTTTGTCAGAAGCATCCGCATTGGCTTTGATAAATGTTTCTCCTGGCTTATCAATAGTTTGTGCCTGTAGCATAAACTGCATAATTAGAAATATGCCGACGATCCGTAATGGTTTCATGTGTTCAGTTTTTAAGATGGTTATATTAAAATGTAATGAATTGTTTACGTTCGTAGGAGTTTTTACAAATAGGGGGGATGTTTGTTATACAGTTTTAGAAAGACAATTTGTGCGCCATCTTACGCACGAATGAAGGAAAAGTTTTGTTATGAATAATTTAGAACAAATCCGGCAAATTTTATTCGCGGCGAGTTTAGTCCAGGCACCTTCGCATTAAAGTAATTATACGTTGGATGTATAATTGATTTACTTAACAAAAGCCTTGAATGTCACTTTTTGATCTGAATACACTTCAAAACTTTGTTTTTCCACTTCATAAGGAATTCCTTCTTTAAAATCAGGGCCTACTGCGCTCCAATCAATTTCATAAATATCATCACCAATTTTTATGGAACGAGCCTTTAAATAAGCTCGGCCATCGAATAATCTAACCGTAGTTGAGAATCGGGTATGCATAGGTATAAGGACGTTCCCCACTGTTATCTGATCAACGGTATAAAAATCCAAAACAGAATTATCTGTTACTTCATCTGAGGCATTTGCGTTGGCATTAATAAATGTGTCACTTTGCTTTTCAGCAGTTT
>DASRRA010000179.1:0-2957 GCA_035696085.1 Bacteroidia bacterium
TTAAGGTCAGAGGATTGAATAAGTGATAAATAAAAATTACAAAAATGAAATCAAGTAAAATAGCCGCAGCACTTAGCGTAGCTGCCATGATCATCGGTGCATCGTTGAATGCACAGGTAATCGATCAGAAAAACATAACACTTGAAGCCGCAAAAAAAATTGTTGCGGAAGCGGTGACCTATGCAAAAGAACATAATGCTCCCGGCGGCTCTATTGCTGTTGTTGATAATGGGGGCAATCTTGTTTACCTGGAAAGATTAGACGGGACATTTGCAGCATCTTCTGAAGTGTCCATTAAAAAAGCCAACACCGCTGCATTATTTAAAGCTCCTTCTTCTAAGCTTGAAAATTCAATTAATGGTGGTCGCCAGGCACTAATAACAGTTGGCCACAAATGGACAAGTGATCGGTGCAATTGGTGTAAGTGGCGCTTCCAGTGCACAGCAGGATGAAGAGATCGCTATCGCAGGTAGTAAAGCAAAAATTGATCAGCTATGAAAGATCATTTTGGCTTATTACTATCTCTCGGAATTGTGATTGGGATCATTGTAGGTGTAGCCATTGAAAATATCCCCGCAGCAGCATCAATGGGAATGATTATTGGCTTGATCTCCGGGCTTTTTACAAAAATTGTTTCTCAAAACTATGACAACAATCATGAGCAGAATCTATAATATATTAAAAGTATATGTGCTGATCGTGGTGGCAATTGCCATCGCTATTGCAACGTCGGCGCAAGAAACAAGGCAGCTTGCGGTTGATAAACCACAAGCAATTGCAGATCTGAAAATAAAGGAAGGTGCCGCATTAGTAAATGCAAAATGGTTTGCACAAGCAGCACATGTACAGAACAAAGATTTTCGATTACCCGGACCACAACAAGGTGGTGGTGATGCGTTGCATTTATATCCTACCGGAAATGCGATTAAGACAAATACATTGCATCCTCAAATTGGAACAAATGATTTTGAAGCGGGTTTTAACGAAATAAGCCCCGAGCAGCTTGAAGAAAGACAAGGAACTGGTTTATTCTCGTTTGTTTGGTACAAGGTTGAATTAACAATTCCTGCTGTTATTGGAAAATTAAATACGAACGGAACAACAGCAGTATTTGAAATTGTAGTTGATGATTACAGTGAGATATGGGTAAACGGAAAGCAAATGGTTGGCTTTGGTCAAAACGGTAATGGTTTGATCAGTGGTTATAATACAAGAAACCGTGTAATACTTACTGACAATGCAAAAGCTGGTGATAAGTTCATCATTCATGTATTAGGAATTAACGGTCCTGTCGGAAAATTGCCGGATAATTATATCTGGGTTAGAAATGCTGTTGTTGATTTTTATAAAGACGGACTGCCAACTAACTCATCATGGAATGACATTGGCAAGGTCTATACTATTGACGAGAAATTAAATTCAATAATTACTCCCGGAACTAAGATTGAAAAAATTGCTGATGGCTTTTCATTTACGGAAGGACCTGTTTGGCACCCTGATGGCTATTTATTGTTTAGTGACCCGAATACAAATACGATCTATCGTTACAATCCAATAAATCATAACGTGACTGTTTATATGAGTCATAGCGGTTACACAGGCGCAGATATTGGTGAATACGGACAGCCGGGATCAAATGGTCTGGCAATAGATAAAGAAGGAAGATTGATAATTGATCAACATGGAAACAGGAGAGTGATCCGCATTGAAAAAAAGGGACCGGTCACCGTGCTTGCTGACAAGATTGATGGAAAAAGATTTAACAGCCCCAACGATATAGTTCTGAAAAGTGATGGAACAATTTATTTTACTGATCCTCCTTATGGTTTGCCAAACTTTTTTAAAGACGCAAGAAAAGAATTGGATTACCAGGGTGTGTTTATGATCAGAGATGGTAAAGTGTCGGTTGTTGCAAAAGATTGTGGCGGGCCGAATGGCTTAGCATTTTCTCCGGATGAAAAATATTTCTATGTCACCAACTGGGATATCCGTGACATACATCATACAAAAACTTTATGGAGATACGAGGTACAACCCGATGGCACCTTAAAGAATGGAAAAGTATTTTATGATTTTAGTTTTACGGAAGATGATGAAGCCCTTGATGGAATGAAAGTAGATAAAGAAGGAAATTTATTCGTGTCAGCTCCCGGCGGTCTATGGATATTGAGTGCAGAGGGAAAACTATTGGGCAAGATTGTTACGCCGGAGCGTCCTGCAAATATGGCCTGGGGTGATGATGGCAAAACATTATATATGACTGCGCATACAAGCCTTTACAAAATAAGAGTAAACACGGGCGGAAAATTTAGTTGGGAGTAAGTCCAAAAAATTAGGTGAAATGAAAATAGCAATCGTAACCGGTGCCTCTGGAAATTTGGGACAGGCAGTAATAAAAAAATTTATTGATAGAGAGTATAAGGTAATAGGCACTATCATTCCCAACGACCCAGTACTATTTGATTTTCCTGCTGATAAGTTTGAGAAAGTTGTTGTTGACCTGATGAATGAAGATGAATCGGCAAAGTTTGCTTCTTCTGTTATTTCAAAATATAACTCTATTGATGCGGCAGTGTTAACTGTTGGTGGCTTTGCTTTGGGAACGGTAATTGAAACCAAAACAAGTGATATTACAAAGCAGTATAAGTTGAATTTTGAAACCGCGTATAACATAGCAAGACCAGTGTTTGTACAAATGATGAAACAGAAGAACGGCCGGATTTTTATTATTGGCTCTCGTCCTGGTCTCGATGCGGCGAGCGGAAAAGGAATGGTAGCTTATGGCTTAGGCAAATCACTGGTCTTTCGCCTAGCAGAATTAATGAATGATGAAGCAAAAGGTTCTAACGTGGTTATATCTGTTGTTGTGCCAAGCACAATTGACACTCCGCAAAACCGTAAGGCATCACCTGATGCTGATCCCGCAAAATGGGTAAAGCCTGAGGAAATTGCTGATG
>DASRRA010000180.1:0-1578 GCA_035696085.1 Bacteroidia bacterium
TACGTAAAAAGAGAATCCATACGAAACGGCCAAGATCAACAGCGTAGCTGTAAAAGATCCAACTGAAAAAAATCGCCAGTTGTAATGTATTGCCGGGCCGAAATAATAAATGGTAGAAACCGCGAGAAAGAAAACAACAAAAATTACAATGAAACGAAGTGCAAACAACAAGTAGACGGTAAATTTATCAATGCCCTTTAGCCACTCAAACTCTGTTAGGTTTAATAGCAGGTAATCCAAAACAAGCTGACCGACCACCAATAAAACAACTGCCAGAATCAAAACAATGGCTAGGTTGATTGTAAGGCCTGTTGCAATCATTCGTGTTTTAAAACCTCCTCTTCGGTCGTCTGTTTTATAACACGCATTAAAAGCATTCATCAACGACATCATGCCATTAGTCGCCAGGTATAACGAAAACACAAAACCCAATGTAAGCAGCCCTCCTCGCTGGTTGCTAATAATGTCTTGTACGGTCGAAGCAATTACATCATACATACTCGCGGGCATTATCTCTGCCAAAAATTCCATAATACTTTGTGTATTTACCTCCGGAATAAGTTGCGTTATGTAAGGGATAAGCGTAAACAGAAAAATAATGGCCGGAAAAATTGCGAGGATAAAACTAAAGGCAACACCGTTTGCGCGAATTAAAATTTCATTCTGCATAAGATCGCGAACAAACAGTTTCACTATTTTGTATAGGGAAACATTATCCCATCGCTTGAACTTTATTTTTCTCATCCAAAAGATGATAAATAAAGCCGGGCTCCACTGAAAAAAATATCGTCTGTACTTATACTTCATTTAAAATAAGGTGCTAAAACATTCATCATAACTTCCGGTGGCTTACATGGCCGACCACTCTTTTGATTAACAAATGCCAGCAGTGTTTCACCCTGATGAATCAGTTTATTTTCTTCATTAAAAATTTCGTATTCAAATTTAATTTTAACCGTTGGCTTCTCCCGGATAGTGGTAACAATTCGAAGGAGTTCATCGTATCGGGCGGCTGTTAAAAATTTTGAGTGATTCTCAAGCACCGGCATCATCACACCCATCGCTTCTAATTCCTTGTAGGTGACACCCAACCTTCTCAAACTTTCTACCCGTGCTACCTCATAATACATCGCATAGTATCCATAATACACATATGCCATTTGGTCTGTTTCGCCATACCGCACGCGAACGGTAGTTTCGGATTGATACATGACGGCTAATTTACTTCTTATTTCTTCGCAACGCTTCGCCTATTCGTTGCTCTCGGGTTAAGGCTTTTTGATACCGGGCAGCATTGCGCAGATGCTCCTCATAGTCTGCTGAAAAATTATGACGTCCTGAAAAATCTTCTTTTGCACACATGTAGATATAGTCGCTTGGGAAAAAATTGAGTACCGCATCTAATGAATTTATTTCAGGCATGTTAATAGGGCCGGGTGGAAGACCTGCGTTCTTATAGGTATTATAAGGAGAGTCAACTTTTTTATGTTCGTCTAAAACCCGCTTCAATGAAAAATCACCAACCGCAAATACCAGTGTTGGGTCAGCCTGTAGCGGTATACCTTTCTTTACACGATT
>DASRRA010000181.1:0-1771 GCA_035696085.1 Bacteroidia bacterium
ATGCAAAGTTCAGGACCTCAATTTTAAAACAGGATTGTTTACGATTCAAAGTAGTAGAGGTAAATACACAGCCGACATTGCGATAGGCGCATGGGGAAAGCAAAGTAACATGGATACAACACTTAAACGAAAATTTACAGAAACACGCAATACGAAAGAAAATAATTACATAGGAATCAAATATCATATGAAATTGGATTTTCCTTTGGATCAGATCGAATTACACAATTTCAGAAATGGGTATTGTGGCATTTCAAAAATTGAAGGAGACGCGTATTGTATGTGTTACTTGACAGCTGCAACGAATTTGAAACAATATAATGGGAACATTAAGAAGATGGAACGAGAGATAGTGATGGAAAATCCTATTTTGCGGAACTATTTTTCTAAAGCGACTTTTTTGTTTGATAAGCCGCTTGCTATCTCTCAAATACGAATCGGATACAAAGGAGCTGTAGAAAAAGACGTACTCCTGATTGGAGATGCAGCCGGTAACATAGCTCCTCTTAGTGGGAATGGAATGAGTATTGCCATGCGCAGCTCCAAGGAATTAGTTGGCTTGCTAGATGACTATTTCACAAAGAAAATTACCAGAACGCAATTGAATAATTCATATGACCAATTTTGGAAAAAACAATTTAGAAAACGAATTCAAATTTCGAATATATTGCAACAATTGTTGAAAAATAAAATGTTGGTGAACGTAACAATTTCACTTTTAAACTGTTTTCCCGCTTTAAAAAAAGCTGTAGTAAAATCAACACATGGTAAGCCTTTTTAGTAGTTAAACATAGCGTACATCCGTGGCGATATAACAAACACTTCCTTTGGCTGTTTTTCGTCGGGTAATTCCTTAGAAATTGAGTTTTTTATTTCTTGGATAACATCGGATTCATTGCTGGAAATTGCCGGCCGGTTTGAACATTCCACAATTGAAAAATTTTGTGGCATTTGTTTAAAAACAATTGGCTCTTTGTGGATACAACGTACAGACATTTTTCCATCCCAATGTTCATAATCCCAATCTACTTCGATTTTATAATCTTGATTTTCCAACTCCCAGAATAAAGAGGGTTGTAAGCCAGAATTTAAAACCATCTCCTTATCCAGTTGATTTTTAATATGATCAACCGTATCCGTTGGTTTTGATTCTTTTAACAGCTCGATGAGTCGGTTTGATCTGAGGATACGTGCATTTGGAATATTCACAATGTTTATTACTTGATGTGAATTAGTGGCTAAAATAGATTGAATTTTTGAAAGTGTTAATGCATCTTTTTCCCAGTCAAGAAAAAAGGCTTCGAGTATTTGCTTATGATTTTCGACGTTTCTTATGATTACATCAAATCGGAAATTATTCATCTCATTGTAAAAATTTCCTTTGCGTAATTGGGTTTCTACAGAATTCATCCAATCAAATTTACCAGGTAGTAAATGGAAAAAACGGGGGTCGTAATATGTTTCACTGTTTCTGACTTGCGTTAAGGTTAAAATGGAATTCAATAATTTTTCCACGGTGTCATCGGGACTAGCTTTTGCAAATTGCGTCTCATAATTAAAAGCATTACACAAAGGGAAACAGATAACATCACCAATAAAAATTACTCCGGTTGAACTTAAGAATGGTTTTAAACCATCTATGACAGACAAAAAATAATCGGCGCTGGGAAAATACTGTATAACAGAATTAATAATAATTATGTCAAATTGCTCAGAAGGAAGACCTGATAAATCATCAGCATCGGCCACGTATAAGGTTAGTTTAGATGCA
>DASRRA010000182.1:0-2278 GCA_035696085.1 Bacteroidia bacterium
GGATTTAACTGCTCAATACAATCTTGGCATTACCAAATTCAGGCTCAATGAAATTGAAGGAGCGACGGAAGCATTTAAAAAAGCGCTTGGTCTTTCAAAAGATAAATCAATGTCTGCAAAAATATTTTATAATTTAGGTGTGGCTTATCTTAAATCAGCAAATTATCCGGAAGCGATAACTGCATTCAGAAATGCTTTGAAACTGAATCCAGAAGACAGGGATTGCAGAGAAAATCTTCAATTTGCAATAAATCAGAATAAAAAAAAGCCTGACCAAAAGCAACAGAATTCAGGAATGAGCCAGAAGGAATTAAAAGAACAACAAAAATCAGAACAGAAACTCAGTAAACAAGCCGCCGAAAAAATTCTTCAAACGGCACAACAGGAAGAATCCAGAGTAAGAGATAGTTTGCGATCAAAAAAATCCAATCGACAAAATAGAGCTACCAAAGATTGGTAGTCAACTGCGGATCCGAACCTGTTGTACGTAATGTTCTCCGTTGTCCGTAGTGTTCCTTCAGCTTGGATGTTTTGACTTACTCATAGCTTTTTCTATCTTTAAGTTCAATAATCGTCTATGCCACACTTTATCCGCAACCTTCTTTTTATTAGTTTAATTTGTTTTGTTTTTATCAGCTGCTCAAAAGGCGATTCACCGCAGGACCCTCCTTCGTCCGAAAAAAGTTTAAACGGAGTTGTTTTCAAAGCATCTGATAATCCGGGATTGCTAGAAGATATTACAGGAACGATCACAGGTGATTCTGTGAAAGTAAAATTTCCTTCTACTATTTCTCTGACATCTTTAGTGCCAACTATCGACTATGCAGGTGCTTCAATTACACCTGCTAACAGATCCCCGCAAAACTTTACTAACCCGATTTCATATAGAATTACTGCACAAGACGGAACTATCAGCATTTATGGGTTCAGTTCATCTTACAGAACATTAAATGATTCTGTTACGATGATCCTTGGTAAATGGGGGATCATTAAAGATTCTGTAGTCAATACTGGTTATTATTTACAAGGTTGTGGATCTCCGAACCCAGGGGTCTACATTGGCGTTCCCGCTGATTATTGCGACTTTAATGCAGATGGAAAGGCTTATCTTTTTGGCAATAATAATTTGTCGTCTAGTCCTTACCAAATATTACCTGGAAGGATCAGGTTCATTGGATGTGCAATTACAGAACCAGCGATCCAGTACCTGTCTGCAACCCGGTTGACTTTGTATTGGTCATATAGTAATTCAAGTGGCGGTATATATACACAAACTCTTTACTTGAAAAAATCATGATCGTTCTTTCCTTATTTCGCCCTCTCAAAGTCTTGTCCGGTAAACATTCCGAGAATAGAAATTGTTGGAGACAATTTACTACATTGGCCGATTTAAAAAATTTAAGCAGATGTTGAAATACATTAACAAAAACAGCTTTCTATTTTTTATAATTATCATCCTTGTAAATATTTTCAGTTGCGGCAGGGACCCATCAAATAATCCTCCCCCACCGCCACCGCCTCCTCCTGCGGTTAATGCACCAACGATAACAAACTTTACTCCTGCAAGTGGTATAGTAGGTGCACAAGTAATAATTGACGGTACAAATTTTAGTTCATCTGTTCCGGGAAATATTGTAAAATTCAATGGGGTGACTGCTTCAATTATAGGTGCATCAGCTACCCAGTTAACTGTAACAGTACCTGCTAATGCCACTACCGGTAAGATAAGTGTCACCGTTAACAATCAATCTGTCACATCTAATCTACCTTTTATCGTATTAGAACCGCCCACGATAACAAGCTTTTCTCCCACAAATGGAAGACCCGGAGACCAGGTAATAATTTCAGGAACGAATTTTAATCTTCTTACAGCAACTAATGTTGTTAAGTTTAATGGCGCAATAGCATCTGTTTCCAATGGGACATCAAGCCAGCTGACTGTGACTGTCCCACCGGCTGCAACAACGGGAATGATATCTGTAACTGTTAATGGACAGACTGCAACTTCCATGTCAGTATTTACCATTTACAATTCCAACGTTAGCACATTCGCCAGTGGGTTTGATCATCCTGAAGGAATTGCCAAAGATGCTGCAGGAAACATGTATGTCGCTAATGAATATGACAGGACTATCAGAAAGATCACTCCGGCAGGAGTGGTTAGTACAATTGCAACTTTAAGTAATCTCTCAAGTCGCCCAATGGGTCTTGCTGTCGATGCATCGGGAAATATTTTTGTAGCAGATCGGATTATTCATTTAATATGGAAGGTTACCCA
>DASRRA010000183.1:0-1597 GCA_035696085.1 Bacteroidia bacterium
TACATTCATGCAATCAATCCTTGACAAATCTTCACCGGAAATACAACCGGTGTTTTTAGATTATTCAAAGGATATTACGAAATTGAAAATTAAAAATAACATCGAAGTGCTGTATGCACCTAATACAGAAAATAAGCGCTTTGATCTGTATTATGTGATCAACATGGGAACAAACCATGATAAAAAATTAAAAATTGCGACGCAATACTTGGAATATCTTGGTACCAAGCAATTGAAACCTGATCAGGTAAAAAAAGAGTTTTATAAATTGGCCTGTACGTTTAGTGTTAAAGTTTCAGAGGAAGAAACACGCTTGAATTTATCTGGCTTAACCGAAAATTTTGAGCAAGCCCTGCATCTTTTTGAAAATTTATTAATGGATGTACAACCTAATGAAGAAGCATTAACCAATTTAATTGCTGATATCAAAAAGCAACGTGTGGATGCGAAGTTGAACAAAGGTACCATTTTATATAGTGGCTTATATAATTATGCAAGATACGGCAAGATCTCTCCCTTCACCAATGTACTTTCCTCACTTGAACTTGATAATTTGAAATCCTCAGAATTAGTTGACATTATTCATCAGTTAACCTCTTATGAGGAACATGTTCTTTTTTATGGGAATATAGAGACTGCTCAGCTGACAGCATTACTTGATAAACATCATGAAACACCAGCTGCATTAAAACCTGTTCCGAAACCTGTTAATTTTACCGAAACAAATCCAAATACCAATGTTTATGTGGTAGACTATGATATGAAACAAGCGGAAGTGCTTATACAATCAACGGATGGACCTTACAACAAAAATAATGCACCTGAAGTACGTTTATTCAATCAATATTTTGGTGGAGGTTTTGGATCTATCGTTTTTCAGGAGATCCGTGAATCAAAAGCGCTTGCTTATTCTGTAAATTCACGATATCTTTATGGAACAAAGAATACGGATAATAACTATGTACAGTCTTACATCGGTACGCAAGCTGATAAATTGCCAGAGGCAATGGCCAGTATGATGAATTTAATGGAAAACATGCCTGAATCAGAACCTGCTTTTGTTACTTCAAAAGAGTCCGTTTTGCAAAGCTTACGCTCACAACGAATTACAAAAACAGATATTTTATTCAACTACGAAAATTCAAAAAAATTCGGATTGGATTACGATATTCGAAAAGACTTGTATGCGAAAGTTCCAACTTTGACGTTAGCGGATGTTAAAAATTTTGACCAAGGCCATTTAAAAGGAAAGCAATACAATGTTTTAGCCATCGGCAAGAAAGATGCTTTGGATCTTAAAACACTTGAAAAATATGGACCTGTCACCTTCCTTTCGTTAGAAGATATTTTCGGATACTAACATTTATTTTCTTTATGATTCGTTATAAAAACGCCAATAGTCTGATTGGCGTTTTTGTTTTTAATAGTTTACATTTACCGACATTCTTTAAAATCCAACATTATACTTACTCAAATTACTCATGAAAAAACCGTTTATCTTCAGATCCATTTCATTTGTATATGGATTTATTTTTTTACTTGTCTTAACAACACAAGCACAAACCACCAAAACCTACAAATACGAAAGTGTTCCCAA
>DASRRA010000184.1:0-3109 GCA_035696085.1 Bacteroidia bacterium
AGAAGGTACGTGGATTAGAATAACACTTAAACGGTGGTATAAGTCTTCCCGAAAATTTCCTGCTGCAATTTCTTTTTGAAGATCTTTATTGGTGGCTGCTACTACGCGTACATTTACTTTAATTTCTTTTTCACCACCTACACGGGTAATTTTATTTTCCTGTAATGCCCTTAATACTTTGGCTTGTGCGGATAAACTCATGTCTCCAATTTCATCCATGAAAAGTGTTCCGTTCTCCGCTTGTTCAAATTTTCCTTTTCGCTGGTTGATGGCGGATGTAAACGCACCTTTTTCATGTCCGAATAATTCGCTTTCTATTAATTCACTTGGAATGGCAGCACAATTTACTTCAATGATTGGTCCGTTTGCCCTGTTGCTTTTTTCATGAATCCATCTGGCCACTAGTTCTTTACCACTTCCATTACCTCCGGTTATGAGTACACGTGCATCAGTTGGAGCCACCCGTTCAATCATCTCCTGTATCTGAACAATTGCTTTTGATTGACCCACCATATCAAATGTCTTGTTCACTTTCTTTTTCAAAACTTTTGTTTCTTTCACCAATGATGATCTGTCCATTGCATTTCGTATCGTCACGAGCAAACGATTCAGATCCAACGGTTTTGCAATAAAATCAAAGGCTCCTTTTTTCACTGCTTCAACGGCTGTTTCAATAGTACCATGACCAGAGATCATTACCACCGGAATATCGGATACTGATTGTGTTATTTTATCCAGTAATTCAGTGCCATCCATTTTTGGCATTTTTATATCGCAAAGGACAACGTCGTATTTCTCTTTTTGAAGCAGCGCCATTCCCTCTACTCCATCGGAAGCTTCATCTACCTGATACTTTTCGTATTCTAAAATTTCGCGTAATGTTTTACGGATGCTTTTTTCATCGTCAATAACTAATATTTTAGGCATGTGATGGATGTATTAAATGAAATTTACTGCTAATTTAATCTATTTCGTTTACTGTGCCAATTCATGAAGAACACCTTCTTTTAAGGAATAAGTTGATAAGCGCATTTTATGGATACCGAGCTCCACTAAAATAAAATGTACGAGGATACTTGAAATGACAATCATATCTACTCGCATAGAGATCAACCCTTTCATTTCAAGTCTGTCTTTTTTGGTTGATTTCATCAATGTGCTGTAGACGGCAGCACAATCAGGAATATGAAATGTAAACTCTGTTTTATCTTTCAATACATCCGGTGTATAAAAACGGTAAGCAATTATTTCCGCTAAAGAATCAAAAGAGCCGGATGAACCAATAAGCTCCGTAACCGGAAATTTTTTAATGGCTTCAAATAATGATTTTAATTCTTGTTTTAAATAGGTGGTGATAGCATTGATCTCTTCTGTTTTAATCGGGTCAGATGGATTAAAGATTTCCAACAACCGCGCGGCACCAAGTAAAAAACTTTTTTTCCAAAAAACAGTGTCATTATTGGCAATAATAAATTCAGTACTTCCTCCGCCAATATCAATAATCAGCGAAACCTCATCTGTCATTTTTACGGCATCCCGCACTCCCAGATAGATTAATTCTGCTTCCCGTTCGCCAGATATCATCTCTACATCTATCTTCGTTATTTCTTTGGCCTTGGCAATAAAATCTTTACCATTGCTGGCCTCGCGTATAGCCGATGTAGCAAACGCCACCACTTTATCGGCATTATGCAATTGGATAGTAAGGCGATGCATTTTCAATGCGTCAATGCCTCGCTGAAAAGGTTCGGGAGCGATAAATCCTTTTGTAATTCCACCTTCACCAAGTTTTACAGAAATCTTTGTTTGACAAAGGATCTTAAATTTTTTCTCAGCATCAAACTGAACAATCAACAAATTAAATGTATTCGTACCTAAATCAATAATTGCAACACGATTCATAAATTTCTAATTTGTATTATCCTTTATAAAATAGCCATTTTCCCAATTCCTTCCAGCTTACTTTTTTACCATACATTAAGATACCTGTTCTGTATACTCTTCCAGCTATCCAGGTTGTAAATAAAAAAGTAGCAACCAATAAAATCATGGATATTGCCAGTTGCCAACCAGGAACTCCAAACGGTAAACGCATCATCATGACCACAGGCGAGGTAAATGGAATGATGGAAAACCACATGGATACGGAACTACTTGGATTTTGAATAGCATACTGCGCAATTGCAAATGAAAATAATAAGGGTATAGTTATGGGCATTACAAACTGCTGCGTATCTGATTCGCTATCAATTGCAGCGCCTACTGCTGCATACAAGGATGCATATATCAAATAACCTCCGATGAAATAAAACACAAAACAAAGCAAGATGCTGACCACGTCTATTTCAGCCAGGTCGTTCAAAATTTTCATCGTATCATTAATGTCCTTATAGCCTTCTTTTTTCATTGTTTTATAATCCAGATCGGCGCTTGTTCGTATTACTTCTTCCCGTTGCTGAACCTGTTTTATATCTACATCCTTCAATATGGTAGCATTCGCAACAGTATATAGTGAGAATGTAAGAATTACCCATATTAAAAATTGCGTAAGTCCCACCATGGCTATACCGATGATTTTGCCCATCATTAGCTGAAAGGGTTTAACAGATGAAAGAATTACTTCCACGATACGGCTTGTTTTCTCTTCCATCACCCCTCTCATCACCTGAACTCCAAAAAAGATAATGAAAAAATAGATCAGAAATCCCGAAGCGAAACCGATTCCATAATTCACATCGGTAAGCGTTGGTTTTTCCTTTCCATTTTCAAATTTTTGCTTTAACATGACTTTAATCTTTGAGCTTGTTTCGGCATCACGAATTACATTGCGATCTACATTATTTTTCGCAAGGATTAAATCGTACATCATTTTACTGAATGTGCTTCTGATGTATTCTTGTGTTGCATTCGGAACGCGGTTCTTGTAGATGATAGAAATTCCGCTACTCCCACCCAACACATTTTTGGGAATCCATAAAATAATATCATAATCCGTGTCAAAAAAGGTTGATTCTGCAACTTCCTTTGAAATATCCGGATAATCAAAACGAATATTTTTCGCATCCGGAAGTAATCCTTTGAATAAAAAGCTATCATCTATCACTTCTAT
>DASRRA010000185.1:0-1776 GCA_035696085.1 Bacteroidia bacterium
AGGGTATGAAAAAGATGCATTCCTACATTACCTGGATTTGGGCGCACAAGCCGCTTCTTTTAATAAATACACCAAACTGGTACAAACGGGAAAGCAAAGCACTTCCAATTTAATGTACTTTAAATTGGAGCCCGATATTCAAAAGGATGGTAAGATTGGAAATATCTTAAATGCCAATCAACAAATTCTGATACAGATAGCCAAAGAACCTATTTCAACAAAAGGTCCCCGCATTACCACTGAAATTTCATTAGCGGGCCGTTATTTAGTCCTTATTCCATTTGCAGATAAAATATCTGTATCTCAAAAAATAAAAACAACAGACGAAAAGAATCGCTTGAAACAGCTTATTGCCAGCATTAAGCCTAAGAATTTTGGAGTGATTATTCGTACTGTTGCGGAAGGTAAAAGTGTTCCGGATTTAGAAGCAGACTTAACAGATCTTATTAAAAAATGGGAGCAATGTTATGATGCATTGAAAACTGCGCATCCACCTCAAAAGGTATTGGGTGAAATCGACCGTACATCCGCCATCCTCAGAGATTTGCTAAATGCCAGCTTTAACAGCATACATGTAAACGATGCAAAATTATTTGAGGAGATTAAAACCTATCTTCAAACAATTGCTCCGGATAAAGAAAAAATTGTAAAGCTTTACAAAGGTAACGTTCCCATTTTTGAAAACTTTGGAGTTGATCGCCAGATAAAGGCATTGTTCGGAAAAACAGTGACCATGAAAAGCGGAGGTTATCTCATTGTTGAGCACACCGAAGCTTTGCATGTAATCGATGTGAATAGCGGAAACCGCGCAAAGTCAGACAATAACCAAGAGACAAATGCATTTGATGTAAACCTGGAAGCTGCCGTGGAGGTAGCACGACAACTGCGTTTGAGAGATATGGGCGGAATCATCGTGGTGGATTTTATTGATCTTCATTCCGCAGAGAATCGCAAATTACTATTTGAAAAGATGCGCGATGAAATGGCGAAGGATCGCGCTAAACACAACATATTACCACCCAGTAAATTTGGTTTAATACAAATTACACGTCAGCGTGTACGACCTGAAACCAATATTGTAACCGTTGAGAAGTGTCCTGCATGTGGCGGCACAGGCGAGATCCAGGCAAGTATTTTATTGGTTGATCAAATTGAAAATAACTTGCGCTATATCTTAAAAGAACAAAATGAATCTGGTGTCACACTTTGTGTACATCCTTATTTGGAAGCATATTTAACAAAGGGATTTATTTCCCTAAGACGCAAATGGAGTTTCCGCTATAAGAAAAGCATTAAAGTAAAACCGGTTTCTTCTTACCATTTCCTGGAGTATCATTTTTACAACAGCAAAGAAGACGAAATCAAAATTTAATATAATGGCTGCGCGTTAGTTTAGGGATGATGAAGCGGAGTCGATTGTCAGTTCGAGCGGAGTCGAGAACACAAAAAAAACGCTTTGATTTTTCAAAGCGTTTTTTTATTAAATTAATTTTCGACAATTGTAAACTCCCAATACAACTGCAGGAAATTAATTTATGCGGAAACTTTATCCTGTTCTACTAATTGTTTTAACCCTTTTAGTACACCATCCCAGTTTTTTTCCGAGTGTTCTTTTTCTTTCTCGCTCGAAATTCCCTCCTGGGTAATGGTTAGCTTGGTTTTACCTTCACTTTCAGATAAAGTATAAGTTAAAGTTTGATAATTTTCCGGCGTATCCTCTTTTCCTGATAGAGAACTCCAATATTTGTAGCTGATTAGTTTTTTAGGTTCGTTTTT
>DASRRA010000186.1:0-7651 GCA_035696085.1 Bacteroidia bacterium
AGTATTGGTATTAAATGCATTGAGAAGAGAACCGCATATTTCCCATTTCACCGTAGATGAAGCATTAAAACTCATAGAAGAGCTTAAACCTCAAAAAGCATATTTAACACACATCAGCCATCAATTGGGATTGCATGCGGTAGTAAGCAATGAATTACCGGAAGGAGTAGAGTTGGCATATGACGGTTTAAAAATCAATATCTAATCTCTTAACACCAACACGTATGTCAGAACTTATTGTAAAAAACAGCATTACGATCAATGCGCCTGTTTCCAAAGTGTGGGATGCCTTGACAAATCCTCAGCAAACAAAAAAATACATGTTCGGTTGTGAAGCTTTATCTGATTGGAAAAAAGGAAGTCCATTATCTTGGGAAATGATTTATGAAGGAAAACCATTTGTAGCTGTAAAAGGCCATATCGTAGAAATAGAGCCCAATAAAAAATTAGCCTACACTGTAATCGATCCTAACAACAAGAACATACCCGATGTTCCTGAAAATTATTTAACCGTAACCTGTCTGCTCACTGCCGATGGAAACAAAACCAACCTCACCATTTCACAAGGTGATTACAGCAAAGTAGCAGACGGACAAAAACGTTACGAAGAAACGTATAACAACGGTGAAGGCTGGAATCCGATTTTGGTAGAGATTAAAAAGATGTTGGAAAATTAATGCAGGTAAAAAGTAAAAGATCCTGAAACGATCAAGTCTTCCACTCGCCTGGCTTAGCCGTCGCCGAAGGCTACGGCAAGCCGGGATGTTTTTTATTCACTTTTATATTGTGTCCCATTTTATCTCTTTTTGTTTGAAGATAAAATTCATTGTGAATGTTGGATTCAATCTCAATCGCCACGTTATCTACGATCTCTAAGCCGTATCCGATAAGTCCTGCGCGTTTTTTAGGGTTGTTACTCATAAGGCGTATTTTACTGATACCCAAATCTCTTAATATTTGTGCACCCACACCGTAATCGCGCTCATCGCCCTGGAAACCGAGTTCTTCATTTGCCTGAACAGTATCACGTCCTTCTTCCTGAAGTTTGTAGGCTTTCAATTTATTGAGTAAGCCAATTCCACGTCCTTCCTGGTTCATGTAAACGATCACGCCTTTACCTTCTTTTTCAATCATTTCCATTGATTTATGAAGTTGGGCGCCACAATCGCAGCGGCAGGAACCAAAAATATCTCCCGTTAAGCAAGAGGAATGAACACGAACCAGGATAGGTTCATCTTTAGTCCAGCTTCCTTTGATAAGGGCTAAATGTTCCTGGTGATTGGTAATTTGATGGTAAGCAACCAAATCAAAATTACCCCACTGCGTTGGCATTTTCACTTGTACATTGCGTTCAATGATGCTTTCATTTTTTAGTCGGTAAGCAATCAAATCTTCAATGGAAATAATCTTTAAGTTATGTTTCTTAGCAATTTCAATAAGTTGAGGTAAGCGCGCCATGGTCCCATCCTCATTCATGATTTCTACCAAGGCACCAGCAGGTTCAAATCCGGCAATGCGGGCTAGGTCAACCGTTGCTTCGGTATGTCCCGCACGTCTTAAAACACCGCCATTCTTGGCTTTTAAAGGGAAGATATGACCGGGTTTACCGAATTCTTCGGGTTTAATATTGGGGTTGATAAGCGCTTGTATAGTCTTTGAGCGATCACTTGCCGAGATACCTGTTGTACAGCCATAACCAAGTAAATCAATGGAAACGGTAAAAGCAGTACTATGTTCAGAGGTATTGTTACTGACCATCATCTCTAATCCAAGCTCTTTGCAACGGGCTTCTGTGATGGCTGCACAGATAAGTCCACGTCCGTGAGTAGCCATAAAATTGATCACCTCGGGGGTGACATTGGATGCAGCGGTTAAAAAATCTCCTTCATTTTCACGATCTTCATCATCCACTACGATAATTACTTTTCCTGCTTTCAGCTCAGCGATCGCTTCATCTATTGTATTTAATATTGATTGCATTTTTTGGGAATATAACACTGCAAAGATACTAATTTGTATGGGTTCTTCCGGAATTAAAAAAAAATGTTATTTTTGTTCATATTAAACAAATTCTATGCTTTCAAAGAAAACCAAATACGCGATAAAAGCGCTTCTTCACCTTGCAAAAAATTATGGGGAGGGGCCAATCTTAATCGGTCATCTTTCAGAGAAAGAAAAAATTCCTAAAAAATTCCTTGAAACCATTCTGTTAGATCTGAGAAAACAAGGAATACTTGGTAGTAAAATAGGAGTAGGCGGCGGTTATTATTTAATTAAGAAACCAAATGAGGTGTATTTAAGCCAGGTATTGCGATCAATTGACGGGCCTATTGCATTGATTCCATGCGTTAGTATTAACTTTTACGAGCGCTGTGATGATTGTAAGGACGAAGTTGTGTGTGGTATCCGGGATGTGATGAAGGATGTAAGAGAAGCCACACTGAAAATTTTCTCAGGTACTACCCTTCAGGACATTATTAAGCGAGAGCAACGTTTGGAAGCAGTCAAGAAAAAACCGAAATCCAAATAACTCCCCAACTTCTTTCTAACTGAGTGTTTTAAGCCCTTTCAGACTCAGAAAAATCAATTTCAAATAATTTTTTCTAAAAAGTATACTAATTTGGTAGATATTATGTATATTTGCATGCGAAATTTATGAAAGCCTCGTAAACGGGTTATAAATAATACGAAAGCATAGAATTAATATATAGCATATGGTGATGAAAAAAATACCTACTACCACACTTACATATTCAAACAAATTTTGCACCTATACTGGGTGTTGCCTTCGGGCCATTCTATAAAAGGATCATCCCCTATATAATATCCTCACAGTCAAAACCGAAATCAATAAATAACCCGTCACGTTTTTAAAATACACTAAAACGGTAGACATTATATTAAATAATAACTAACAATTAAAAATGAAAACAAGATTAGCCGCTATCATCTTCTTGCTATTAACAAATGCAATAGTATTCGCCCAGAGTGGGCGTATTCAACTATCAGGAAAAATTAAAGATAAAAATACAGGTGAGCCCTTGCCTGGTGTTACCATAGCCATTAAAGGGACTACTGATGGAACACAAACCGACGGAGAAGGAAAATTTGTATTAAAAGCTGCTAACAACTTTCCACTTACATTGGTAGTAACTTACGTTGGATATGAAAAACAAGAATTTGTGGTAGAAAACGAGAAAAGCAATATTAATTTCGAGATAAAACCACAATCCATTTTGGTAAATGAAATTGTCGTCTCCGCTTCCCGTGTTGAAGAGAATATCTTAAAATCACCCGTAGCTATTGATAAACTGGATATTATCGCTCTTCGCGAAACGCCGGCTCCATCGTATTACGATGCGATGGAAAATATCAAAGGTGTTCAATTAACAACATCCAGTCTTAGTTTTAAAGTTCCTAATACCAGAGGGTTTAACAGTCCGAACAACTTTAGATTCATGCAGCTCGTTGACGGAGTGGATATACAAGCACCAACACTAGGCGCATCCATTGGTAATACAATCGGGCCAAGCGAATTGGATATCCGCAGCGTGGAAATTATTCCTGGTTCTTCTTCGGCTTTATATGGTATCAACTCCATTAATGGTTTGGCGAATTTGCAAACAAAGAATCCATTCCTAAATAAAGGTGTGAGCATCTATCAGCGTACTGGTGTAAACCACGTAGATGGAAAAGATCATGGACTTAGTTTCTTAAGTGAGACAGCTTTTCGTGTGGCTGGTACTGTTGGTGAAAAAAACAGATTTGCTTATCGCTTAAATGCTTCGCATTTCCAAGGTGTTGACTGGGTGTCATCCAATACAACTGATCAAAACCCATTTTATTTAACGACTTCCAATCCTAAGAACCCCGAATTTAATTCAGCAGAAAATAATCCTGCTTACGACGCATGGAATAAATACGGTGATGAAAAAAATAACGTAGTATCTGTTACAGCAGGTGGCAAAACATACAATGTAAGACGTACCGGTTACTGGGAAAAAGATTTAGTACACCCGGATGTGAACAATACAAAAGCGGATGTAGGTTTGTTTTATAAACTATCGGATAAATCACAAATCAATTATGTGTACCGCATAGGAACCATGGATGGTGTGTTTCAAAGAGGAAACAAAGTGCAGCTGGACAATGTATTATTACAAAGCCATGCTCTTGAATTCAAAAATCGTAACTTGCAGATACGTGCATATACGAATTCCGAAAGTACAGGTAACTCTTACAACTTAAAACCTACCGCAGATAACCTGGATTTAAGTTTTAAAAACAACACCGTTTGGAAAAATGATTACCAGGCAAAGTTGGTGAGTGAATTAAATGCGGGTACTGATCTGGTAACGGCTAATCAACGTGCACGTGCAGCTGCTGACTTTGGTCGTCCTGAGCCCGGATCTGCAATTTTCAATGCACAACTTCATGATATTATTAACACGAACAATTGGGATCACCCTTCAATTGTTCCGGGAACACCTTCTCCTGTGGGTGGTTCAGCATTCTGGCAAAAAAGCCGCACACACCATGCAGAATTTCAATATGACTTATCCTCTTTATTGGATACGGCTGTAAATGTATTGATTGGTGCTGATGCACGTGTTTACGAAGTGATACCGGATGGAAATAATTTTGTTGATTTTTCCCGCCCGATTGCAGAAAGAACCGTTGCAGATGAAAATGGTTCATTTGGAAAAAATCAATACTACAGCAAGTATGGTGGGTTTATACAATTAAGCAAAGAATTGTTTGATCACAAAGTGAAACTGGTAGGTTCCGTTCGTTATGACAGAAACCCCGAGTTTCAGGGCAAAGTAAACCCACGCGCCGCCATCGTTTATTCACCTAACAAACGCAACTCCGTTCGTGTTTCTTACCAGGATGGGTATCGTTTCCCTGCTTTATTTGAAGCATTATCCTTTGTAAATAACGGAAATGTTAGACGTGTAGGTGGTTTGGAAAAAGTAAATGAAGGATTGGGGTACCTGGAGAATTCTTATACACAGGCATCAGCAGATAATTTCAACAATGCCATCAAAGGTTTGACGGGTTCTGCAAAAACGGCAGCTATCCTCGCAAACAAATCTTTATTAGTAACTGCTAACTTGCCAAAGCTAAGACCAGAACATATTAAAGCATTTGATTTTGGATACAAATCTATTTTATTCAACAACAAGTTGATTATTGATCTGGATGCTTACTATAATATCATGGAAGGCTTCTTAGGACAAGTAGAAGTGGTGGTACCTAAAAACCTTGTTGGAACAGACAGCTCGGCATTTGATATAGCTACCAATACCAATGCAACACGTACGCGATATCGTGTATACACCAATGCTGTAAATAAATACCATGCATATGGATCAGCATTACGAGTGAGCTATAATTTTTATGGAGCCTATACGATTTCAGGTAACTTAAATTATAATGATTTATCGGTGAAAGGCGATAACGATGTATTTATTACCGGTTTTAATACACCAAAATGGTCATCTAATGTACAGTTTGGAAACAGAGAATTATTCAACAATTTCGGATTTAACATTGTTTGGAAATGGCAGGATGCCTATACATGGGAAAGTCCTTTAGCAACAGGACGAGTAGCGGCATTCAGTACAATTGATGCGCAAGTTTCCTATAAAATTGACGCAGCAAAAACATCAATTAAGGTAGGTGCGACTAACTTGTTGAACTACCGGTATATACAATACGCAGCCGGACCAACAATTGGTGGTTTATACTATGTAACACTTACATTTGACGCACCTTTCGAAAAATAACAGAGCGTGGAACAACAGTTTCTTTCAAAGAAACAAGGGCTCGTAACGAGTTTTTTAATAGATTTGCAGCATTATTTTATGAATTGCTTACTAAATCGGTAGGAATTGCATAAAATAATGCTTCTAAAGCTTAATCGAAGAAGATAGACATGAAAAAGGGAGTTTCTATTCTACTCATTGTTTCGATGGTATGGATTGTTTTTAATTCGAATAAACGAATGAAAACAAATGTACCTCCTGCAGATGATTTAAAGGGTAATATAACTATTACGGGGGCATTTGCTTTATATCCACTTGCTGTTAAATGGGCCGGAGAGTTTAAGAAAATTCACCCGAATGTCAGGATTGATGTATCTGCCGGAGGTGCGGGAAAAGGCATTACCGATGTGCTATCCAATGTTTCAGACATAGGTCTTTTATCCCGGGAACTCAACCCTGAAGAAAATAAAAAAGGTGCATTTCCGATTACCGTTGCAAGAGATGCAGTTGTTCCTACAGTAAGTGCAAAGAATCCAATCTTATTTGACCTCCTCGTAAAAGGAATAAAAAAAGACGCACTCAACCATTTATTCATCGTTGGCGATTACAAATATTGGGAACAAGCTACCGGTATCAAAACAAACATGCCGCTTCATGTATACACCCGCTCAGATGCAGCAGGAGCAGCAGAAACATGGGCCAAATACTTTGGTAAAAAGCAAGAAGACCTCTTAGGTATCGGTGTATATGGTGACCCGGGGCAGGCACAAGCCATCAAAAAAGATCCCGCAGCCATTGGTTTTAGTAATATTGTCTATGTTTATGATTTAAAAACAAAAGAACAAACAAACGGATTAATCGTACTACCCATTGATTTGAATAATAATGGAAGAATTGATCCAAGCGAAAATTTTTACAGAAGGATGGATGACCTCATCGCTGCAATAGCTGCTGAGAAATATCCTTGTCCGCCAGCAAGAGATCTTTTTTTTGTAACCAAAGGAAAACCAACCGATAAAATTACGGTGGAGTTTATAAAATATGTGTTGACCCAGGGACAGCAATTTGTCCATGAATCGGGATATATTAACCTGACTGAAAAAAAACTAAAAGAAGAATTAATCAACATGATAAAATAATTCTTTAAAAGAATTGAATTAAATGAATGTACGTTTAGCAAAGGATAAAACAATTAAAGGCGTGTTTCTGACACTCACTTTACTTTCTTTATTTATTGTTGTTTTGATTATAATAGGGTTATACTATAAATCAGAACCTATCCTGGAAAAAAATTCATTGTGGACACTCATCTCGTCCGACGTGTGGAGACCATTCAAAGGGAAGTTTGGGTTCTTACCTTTTATTATGGGTACGCTCTACGTTACACTTGTTGCCATTGTAATCGCATTACCACTTTCATTGTTTACAAGCATTTATTTATCAGAGTATGCACACAAG
The DNA here is from genome assembly GCA_035696085.1 of Bacteroidia bacterium. Classification (GTDB taxonomy): domain Bacteria; phylum Bacteroidota; class Bacteroidia; order 2-12-FULL-35-15; family 2-12-FULL-35-15; genus 2-12-FULL-35-15. The sequence goes on from DASRRA010000186.1 coordinate 7,227, forward strand.
CGTGTCAGACAAATTTTAAATCCATTGGTTGATTTGCTTTCCGGTATACCGCCTGTAGTATATGGTGTATGGGGTGTATTGGTTGTGGTACCTTTTATCCAGGATAAACTGGCTCCACACTTTATTGATTATTCATCCGGTTATAGTACACTTGCTGGAGGAATTATTTTGGCAATCATGATTTTTCCATTGATCATTAATATTTTAGGAGAAGTTTTTTCAACTGTACCACAAGGTTTGCGAGAAGCTTCTTTCTCCATAGGCGCAACAAAATGGCAAACCGTAAAATTTGTGGTGCTAAAAAAAGCAAAACCTGGAATCATAGCTGCTCTTGTATTGGCTATATCCAGGGCATTTGGAGAAACCATAGCGGTATTGATGGTATGTGGTAATATTCCGCAAACACCACACTCTTTGTTTGATGG
>DASRRA010000187.1:0-7223 GCA_035696085.1 Bacteroidia bacterium
TTGCACAAAACTCCATTAAATATTTTACTAATAATATAATCAGTGTGCAGAATGTGTATCTTGTAAAATATGCAGGTACAGATGTAGCCGTATTGGATGATGTAATAAAGGAAAACAATTTGGCATTGGATAAAAAACTAAAAACGGCAATGAGTGAAGCGATTTCAGCATTAAATAAAATCACCGACCCGTTTGGTACGGCCATCACTACACAAAAGCTACAAATAAAAACAGCGCAGGATAAAATTAATGCCTTAAAGGATTTGATCGAAGGCGATTTAATGACGTATGTTAAAATGCAGATAAAATAATTTAATAGCATTCATCGCATGAAACGTTTAGTTGTATGCATTTCATTTTTGGGAATAATCATTCTTTTATCACAAGCTTGTAGAAAGCCGGAGGAACAAACAGAAGAAGATTACAATGAATGGTTATCCGGTGGATCTGAAACTGTTTTTAACAGTGGCGGAAGTGCATTTTCAAACGCATTTCCAAGTTTAAGCGGTATAGATGCATTTAATCATGGAGTAGGAGATGCCGCATTTGAAGCAACATTTGTGAGTGCTCCAGCACCTGTGCATGCAGGACTTGGTCCCATATTCAACAGTGTTTCCTGTGCATCTTGTCATATTGCTGATGGAAGAGGCCGTCCACAGGAAGCAAACGGGCAAATGATTTCCATGTTATTTCGGGTGAGTGTTCCCGGTACAGATGAGCACGGGGGCCCCTTAGCCGCACCAGGTTTTGGCGGACAATTACAACAACGTTCCATTGTTGGCAGAAAACCGGAAGCAGATGTTAATATTCAATATACATTTAATAAATATAGTTTCCCGGATGGCGAAGCGTATGAGTTAAGAACACCGGTTTATGCCATGCAAAATTCATACATTCCATTGCCAGGAGGAATGATGTATTCACCACGTGTAGCTCCACCGGTATTTGGATTGGGTTTATTAGAGGCCATTCCCGAATGGGCAATTGTTCAAAATGCAGATGAAACAGATGCAAATGGAGATGGCATTTCCGGAAAAGCAAATTACGTATGGAATGTAGTGAAGAATGAAAAAAGCATTGGTAGATTTGGCTGGAAAGCAGGTGCACCAACCTTACTACAGCAAGTTGCAGGTGCTTACAACCAGGATATGGGAATTACCAACTTTGTATTTCCTTTTGAAAGCAGTTATGGGCAACCGCAAGATGAGCAATTGAATGATGGTGTCCAAGTTTCAGATAGTTTATTATATGCTGCTACTTTTTATATGAAAACATTAGCAGTTCCGGCTCGACGCAATGCAGATGATGCAACCGTAAAACAAGGAAAACTATTATTTAAAGCAGCAGGTTGTAACTCCTGTCATGTTTCCATTTTTAAAACGGAAGTGAATGTGGCATTCAAAGCACTTTCCAATCAAACTATTTTTCCTTACACCGATTTATTATTGCATGATATGGGAGACGGCTTAGCCGATTATCGTCCGGATTATCTGGCCACTGGAAAAGAATGGAAAACACCGCCGTTATGGGGAATTGGATTAACACAAGTGGTGAATGGCCACAGCAATTTTTTACATGATGGTCGTGCACGTACTTTAACGGAAGCCATTATGTGGCATGGTGGTGAAGCATCTAACTCCGTAAAGAAATTTTCTTCGTACACTGCAGAAGAAAGAAAAGCATTGCTGAAGTTTTTAGGGTCGCTATAAAATAAATTTCTTAAATTCGCCTAACCTATTTTATTGCTAATGATTTTAATTGCAGATAGCGGTTCCACAAAAACAGACTGGCGTTTAATTGATGATAACCAGGAAATTTATCAGTATGCCACACAAGGCATCAATCCTTACTTTCACTCCCAGAAGGAAATAGCTGAAATCATTGAAAAAGAATTGTTGTTTCAATTAAGCAAAAGCATTCAAACACATACATTTGAAATTCATTTTTATGGGGCAGGTTGCGCTACTATTCCCAAAAAAAAAATAATCGCAGCTGCATTGAGTGAGTTTTTCCCTTCTTCGCATATTCAAGTACATTCTGATTTGTTGGGAGCTGCACGGGCGTTATGCGGTATACACCCTGGTATTGTTGCTATTTTGGGCACTGGATCCAATACCTGTTATTACGATGGAAGTGGTATTGTAGAAAATCATGCATCTACTGGCTATATTTTAGGTGACGAAGGAAGTGGCGCGCATTTAGGGAAAACATTTATCCAGGCTTATCTGAATAAAGAACTTCCGGATGAAATTCGTAAACGTTTCGAAGAACGCTTTCAATTGGATAAAGATGAAATATTGGATAGAGTGTATAAACAACCTATGCCTAACCGCTTTTTAGCATCCTTTAGCAAATTCATCTATCAGAATTTAAAAGAACAATACGTAGTTGACCTGGTTGCAAAGTGCTTTAATGAACTGTTTGATAAACATATCCTCAAATATGAGCACGGCTCATTAAGATTAAATTGTGTGGGTTCCGTTGCATTTTATTTTAGCAACATACTTCGTGCAGTGGCTGTAAATAAAGGTGTTCAGATTGATAAGATAATTGAAACCCCAATTGCTGCGTTAACATTGTATCACTTGAATGAGGAATAACACTTATAAATTATAAGGAAAAAAACTATTTTAGTTCTACAGTTAAAAGAAAATATAATTACTACCTTCGCCCGCATTATAAGAGAAAAGAGTTAAGAAGTAGCGTGCCGACCCCAATCGTGCTGACATCCCCCGTGCTGAATACCCCGTCTCCTCTTTCTTTCACTCGTTTTCTCTTTTCATAGGTTATTTATTAGCGTGCGATTTTAATGAAACAAATTATTTTCATTTGTTTATTTTTTCTATTTACTCATGTATGTAGTTCACAAACTACACCTTATTTTACAATCAGTAAAAAGCAAGGGTGTGTGCCCATGACCGTAAATTTTTCTGACTCTTCTTATAATGGAACAGTTACAAAAAGAGATTGGGACCTTGGAGGGCAGCTGATCGCAAATGGTGCAAAGGATCAGGGAAAAAATTTTACCACCGCTGGTGATTACGCTATAAAACTAACCGTTACATTTTCAAACGGTGATGTAAAAACAAAAATAGACACCATTCATGTGTATCCTTTACCGGTAGCTGATTTAGTAGTGATGAACGCTTCAGATACCGCTGGTTGCGTAAGTCACAATGTTCAGTTTAAAAGTTTGTCTACCACGGCTGTTGGTACAATCAAAAATTATACATGGGATTTTGGTGGAGGAGGTACAAGTGGTACAAATCCGACACCTTTATTTACATATAAAGATCCTGGAAAATACACCGTTTCCCTAATTGTGGAAAATAGTTTTGGGTGCAAAAGCAATGCTGCCACAAAAAATAATTACATAAAGGTATATCCTGCGGTTGTTCCATCATTTACGATCAATGGTAATTTTTCGTGTGATACATTTTTACTCAGTTCCTTTATCAATACAACCACCGGAGGAACGGGATTAAACTATAAATGGTATTTTGGTGATGGCGACTCAACCGAGGTGGTAACGACAGATACGCTAAAACATTTATATAAAAAACCGGGAGCTTATACCGTAACGCTTGTCGTGACCAGCGCAAGTAATTGCAAGGGAACGTATACTACGCCACTCAACAACCGTGTGTTTGTCGGAAAACCCAAACCTGCTATTACTTGTAAAGATACTGTTTGCTCTTATGCCAGTATGGAATATACCGGTACAAGCGATCCAGCTGCAAGTGCTTACAGATGGATATTTTCGGACCGCAATACAGTGATCAATGCTAGGTACACAAATTATACATTCAAGACTTCCGGGACATATGAGGTGATTTTAATTGCATACAATGCAGGAGGTTGTTCGGATACAGTTAAAAAGACGGTTTTTGTAAAAGATGCACCTGCCGCTGAATTCACGATGGATCAGAAAATTGGTTGTGCACTGCCTTTTCCTGTTCAGTTTACGTATCCCGGAAACGGAAATTATAACTATAAATGGGATTTTGGTGATCAAACACCTCCGGTAACAGTTCAATCGCCTACACATACCTATACAAGTCAGGGTTATTACTCCGTTACCTTTACCGTTACCGATCCTGCAACCGGATGCTCCAATAGCTTACTAAAATCAAGTGTTATTGCTATTGCAATTCCTACAGTTGATTTTGTATATACACCTTCTAGTGGTTGCAAACCGTTAAAAGTGACAACTACCGCACAAGTAACGAATTTATTACCACCACTTACCATTACAAAATACAGCTGGGATTTTGGAGATGGTAGTAAGCTGGATACCACCGTCACATCTGTTTCCCACACTTACACCAGCAATGGAAATTTCTTTATACGGCTTGTCATCGTTTCATCAACGGGTTGTGTTGATACGTCGCTTTCCAAACAGGTAATTGTAAGTGACCTTTGCGATGATGATGGGAGTACGGATGGAGGAGGAGGACAGAGTGGATTTGTTATCGGAAAAAGTTGCCAGGACAAGTATATGGTGAAGTTTGTGGATACGGTAAAAAATTCCAGAACCATCAAATGGGATTTTGGTGATAATACGGTTGTGAGCACCGGTAATTTAAACCCTATCACACATACCTATCAACCACCTCAAAAAATTTATACCGTTACTATAACACGGACAGATACGGTAACAAACGTAACCAGCTCTTCACAAAAGCGCATTGTGATTATTGACGAAAAAGCAAATTTCTCTGCCGATATGACCAATGCTTGTCAGGGTATGCAAGTGAATTTTAAAACAATTGGAATCGATTCATCGCGCATAAAAAAGTATTACTGGGATTACGGAGATCAGACAAAAATAACATTAGACAATGCCGCCTATTATTTGCAAAGCGGAAAATATATGAACGGAGATGCATCCCATGTGTATTTGGAAAATGGGGTCTTTCCTGTAAAGCTTATCATAGAAGATAAACTGGGTTGTTTGGATTCTATGATTTATCCGGTTCCTATTCGCATTAAGGGACCTGTTGCAGGATTTATTGCAACACCTTTGATTGGTTGTGGAAAAGAACTGGAAGTCACATTTAACGATACATCCTTAAGAAACGGTAGTATACCCATTGTAAAACGAATCTGGGATTTTGGCGATGGTTCTCCTATCGATACGATTGCTTCAACTGATACCACTGTGAAGCATGTGTATGCCGGAAACAGGGTGTTTACAACCTATACGGTTAAATTAAAAGTAATTGATTCCATTGGTTGCGTATCGGAAGAAATTCGGATCGATCACATCAAACGTTATTATCCGCAGGTGAATATGTATAGCAATGATACCTTGCTTTGTGGTAGGTTGGATGTAAAGCTTTTTAATTCATCAAATGCCTACAATGCAACTTATTTATGGAGCTTCGGGGATAGTACCACTTCCAATACCTATAACGCAACACATAGTTATACGAAAACAGGAATTTATACAATTAAGTTAGTGGTGACCGATCAGGGAGGTTGCAAAGATAGTATAACCAGGCTTTCTTACATTAAGTTGGTAAAACCCAAAGCTGACTTTATAATTGGTGATACATCGCAATGTGCACCGGTAACCATTACCTTCCGTGATACATCCTCTTATGCAACATCTTATCAATGGTTTTTTGGTGATGCAGATGGAGGTACCAATAAAAATCCGGCACCTCATATTTATGGTGAACCCGGTAATTATAAAGTAAAACTGGCGATAGTTGGCGTCAGCGGATGTGTGGATACCATCACTAAAATAATTCATATCAACGGGCCCATTGGTAAATTAAATGTTGGCCCAACACCGGGTTGTGTTCCTTACACATTTCACATGGGCGTGGACGGAAGCAATATAAAAACATTTGCCTGGGATTTTGGAGATGGTACCCCTGTTTTGCCGATGGTTGATTCCTCCATCAATCACGTGTATTTACAAGCCGGCAAGTATTTACCAAATGCAATATTAACGAGCCCTGAAGGATGTGTTGTTACATTAAAGACAAAAGATTCGGTGATCGTGGATGAGCTTCACTCCAATTTTACGATTCTCCCATATGCACATTGCGATAGTGCTTCCGTTCAATTTGTAGATCTATCAACCGTATCAATATTTTCTTCCATTGTAAAAACAGAATGGTTGTTTGGTGATGATTCAACTGCTATCGGGCCATTAACAGGACCGCATAACTACAAGTATCCTGGAGTCTATACGGTTTCATTAATTACAACCTCCGCGTATGGATGCAAGGATACTTTGACAAAAACAGATTCCATACAAGTAAGACAAAGTCCGCAGGTAATGATGACCGGAGATAGTATTATCTGTTTAACACCTGGCTCTGTTCTCAACTATCAATCTTTTACAGCTTCGCAGGATAGTATAAGCTTATATACCTGGGCCATTGATGATGCTGCTGTTTCATCCGACAGGTACTTAAATTATGATTATAGAAAAGGAGGAGTTCATGACTTGAAATTCATAGCAACCACTATCTACGGTTGTAGTGCCTCTATTAAAAAAACGATTTTTATAGATTCGATAAAAGCCAACATTGGTATCAATTCGCTTTCTTTTTGCAGCAGTGGTACAGTTGAACTGAAAAATCAAACAACCAGTGTCAGTGCTGTAAAAGAGGCGACATGGAACTTGGGAAATGGGACGCTGTTAAATGGAATGGATACCAGTTATACATTTACAAAACCAGGGTCCTACTTAATTAAGCTGATTGCCACGAATAGCAATAATTGTAGGGACGTCGAACAAACAACTAAAGCTATTGATGTATTCCCATTACCAAAAGCTTCTATTGTGGGTGATACACTTTTATGTTTACCCGGTGATGCGACATATACAAGTAAAGTGATTTCAACAGACAGCATTACGCAATTTGTATGGAATTTAGATGACACCAAAATAGATTCCTTAAAAGTTTTTCAATCCTTTTTTAGGCAAGGCGATCATGATTTGAAATTAGCTGTCCGCTCCGCTACGGGTTGCGTGGATACAGTTACAAAACACATTGTTGTTGATTTGCTTAAAGCGGATTTTGGTGTACTTACGCCTATATTGTGTGATAAAGCAGACTCAGCCAGGTTCATCAATTTAACCGTTGGCGGTGCTTACAATTTGAGCTACGAATGGCTATTTGGGGATGGAACAAATTTAATTACAACGACAACTACAACTCCTCATGCGTATCTGAAACCACCGGGGATTTATGATGTGCTAT
>DASRRA010000188.1:0-15612 GCA_035696085.1 Bacteroidia bacterium
CAAACTAAGAAATTTGACTATTCTCAAAATTCCGTGGAAATTGCCAATTCAGTTGAAACGTTCGGAATTCAATTAGATGATGGCAGAAGTTATAAAATCTACTTTCCTTTAGCAAAGGATGAAAGCAAAGGATTAATTAAAGATGAAAGTGGTACACCTATTTATACCATTAGCAGAAATGAATACGTGGAATACGAACGGCTTTATAAGTTGTAAACCTGAGCATTCGACCATCCGGCCCCGTCACCTGACTTAGTAAAGCAGGAATCACGGATTATAATTGCCATTATTTCGGATATAAGCCAAATGTTTAAACATTTAGCCGGTTTCCAAACATAAAAAGTAAGATGCCTATACTTCCGATGATAAGGTGTAACATATTAAATTCTCGTATCAGGATTATTTGAATAACGATCCAACCGATAAGGAATACACCCTGCCAACTAACAAGTATAGAATAATTCTGATGTTTGAAAATTGTAAGTAATGCAGTAATCAAAGCAAATACACCGTTTACTAAAAAAAGAATAATCCCGGGAATAAGGAAATTATTGAAAGGAGAGTGTAGTAGCAGCGTAAGTGGGAGCTGCATTTTATTTCCGGTTGGATCTGTCATTAATAAATATCCTGCTACCAGTGCATTTACAGAAACCAGCACTAGCAGGATAATAGCAACAATACGTATTGTTTTCATATCGCTTTTTTCTTTTTAAAATAAAAAATAAGCAGAAGTGAGCTCCCTATTGCCAAAACAGCCATTACAACCGCAATTGGAATACTGCTTGTAAGTCCATTTTGGAACATAAAAATGTTAAGCGTGCCGATTGTAATATCCATTAAAACAAAGAACGTAAGCAGTATAGGAGCTACAATAAACCCTAATAATTTATTTTTTAATAGTAGAATACCTGTTATGAACATTCCAGGCAATACAACTGATAAATCAATAACCTGTACTGCATTGGTGGGTAACCCTATATCAGTTAAGCTTTTGGGAACCGTATTGTTGAAAATTGCCGGGAAGATATCAGATAGCCATAAGCCATAAAACAGAATAGACAAAGTGATAAAATAGAAGCCAATTGTTTTTTTTAGACCAGAAGCAGGTTGTGTGAAATTAGATGAACGTGTTTGTAAATAAAAAAAATAAATTAGCAGATAAAAACAAATACTCAGGATAAGACAATAAATTGCGAAGAATATATTGAAATGCACATCAAAACAATAAATTATGTAGGTGTATAAGAGGTATAATACACTGCCCGCCCATAGAAAAAGCGCGATTTTTTTCCCTATCAAAAAGCTAAAGATGGATAGAAGAAGGAAAGGAACAATAACAAACAGGTTAATATAATCCTGGCCAATACATTGTATTTGCCAATTCGGCGTTTCCTTACTGTAAAAATTGGGGATATATAAACTGATAGTGCTGGTAATACCGATTAGTAAGCACAGTAAGAATGATAAAAATGCAACCAAAGTATATCTGTTTTTCATGCACCCGATATTTTGCTTAGCTCTTCTCCTTGCCGGTTCTGCTCTTCCAATGTCCACTTATCCGTAATTGTTGTTTCAAGCCATGCTTTACCTGATTTTCTGAGTATTTGAATTTTTACTCCGAAAATTTCATTAAATTTTTTTTCAAGTTCTGCAACGCTCATAGAAGGTGTGATGATAAAATTAACTTTTTCATTTGCATCACGATAATCAGCCAATGTATCGTCACCGCCGGTTGTCCATTTCTTTACAATGGAACCGATTTGCTTGTACAAAAGAAATTCAATCTTCAGATAAGGAAACAGATTATTGAACTCTTTCTGAATTACATTAATTTTTTTATTACCATCAATTGTTACTATCATTTTATGATTTATTATAACGTATGTAAAGCCAAGCAAGGCCAGCAGGATATTCATCGTGATGGCCTCAGGTGAATGATAAATTGATTAAAAAATGATTACTAATAAACTGATGACAACAGAGATCGCAGAAGCGATAAAAATGGATCGCATGGACATAACTGATAAAATGAGTGTTTCAACAGCCATAGCAGGAAGTGTTACTGCTAAAAGTAAAAGCGTGTTTCTTTGTACGGCATCTGCTGCGGCTATTCCGGCGATACAGGCAACGATTACCAATAGTATTGCAATGACTCCAAACCGGCTGGCTTCCAGGTTATCCCAAAATTTGCTAAGCGACTTTGTCTCAGTAGAAGAAATGCTCAGATGTGTTTTCACGGAGTGAGTTTGACTGATTGTTGACATGATGTTTGTTTTTAAATAAATGATTACGAATTGATTTCATTAATTTTATAAAACAAAGGTAATGGGGAGGCAAAAGGTAATGAATGAGCCATGTCAATGGAGGATATGATTATTATCAGTCAGCGGAAGCTTGCGCTGCTAAAGTTCATTCTTGCAAGGTGTTTTTGCTGCAAAACAATTGAGGTTATAGATAGTTGTTTCCGCTATATTTTGCAATGCCGTACCCGTCAAAAATGCTTGATGACCTGTTATCAATACATTTTTAAAGGTCATTAAGCGGGCTATTGTATCATCCTGTAAAATTTCTTCGGAGTGGTCTTCAAAAAACAATCCTTCCTCTTCCTCATATACATCCAGACCCAGGTATCCAATTTTACCCGATTTAAGCGCCTGAATTACATCTTTGGTATGTAACAGCCTTCCGCGACTGGTGTTAATGAGCATTACTCCCGGTTTCATTTTATTTAAGCTGGTGGTGTTGATCATGTATTTTGTTTCTGAAGTAAGAGGTACATGCAGGCTAACGATGTCTGATCCAGCATACAAACTGTCTAAGGTCGTATATTCAACCTGGTATAACTTCTTTAGATTCTCATTGGGATTAATATCAAATGCAAGGATTTTGCATCCAAATCCATGGAGAATCTTTGCCATAACGGCGCCGATTTTACCGGTACCGATGATTCCTGCCGTTTTGTTGTTCATATCAAAACCTGTGAGACCATCCAATGAAAAGTTCTGTTCCAATAACCGTGAACGGGAATGTATCAACTTTCTGTTTAAAGCAAGCATTAATGCTATAGCATGTTCTGCAACAGCATATGGAGAATATTCTGGCACACGGGCAACTCTTATTTTTTTTCTTTTTGCTTCCTCTAAATCTACATTATTAAATCCTGCCGATCGCAAAGCAAGGTAGTTCACACCCAAGTCATTCAAGGCATCAAGTATTGGAGCGGAAGCATCATCGCTCACAAATATAGAGACCGCTTCACAACCATGAGCTAAATGAACTGTTTCTAAAGACAGAGGCTGATGAATATAATTTAAATCGTAGAGCTGGTTATTTGCATGTTCGAGATAGGGTTGCTCAAAGGCATGCGCGCTATATACGGTTACTTTCATAATTAAATGCATTCAATGACTTGATAATTGTTTCTGAAATATCTATACCGTTGCTTTCATGTGCAATGGTATTGCAGGTAATAATGCTTTGTGCTCCGCTGCTTGATAGCTCTTTGAAAGCACTACCTGCAAATACAGCATGAACACCAATACATATTGGTGGATTCATTTTTAAATCAATCAAATGTTGTATTGTTTCAATCATGGTATGTGCTGTTGAAATAATGTCATCTACCAGCACTGGAGTAAAATGCTTAAACCTTTCCAAATTAGGAAACGCAATTTCAACGTTTTTGTCTCCTTTCCTTATTTTTTGAAGAACAACATAAGGTGCGCCCGCTTCTTTTGCAACCATGGATACCCATTGTTCACTTTCGCTATCCGGGCCAATGATCAATGCATTGGCGACATTTTTTTTTATCCATTTTGAAATAAGTAGCGATGCATGTATTATTTCACACGGAATGGAATAGATGTCCTCAAGCGAATTTATCCGGTGCAGGTGAGGGTCTATCGTAATTAGGCGATCTACAAATGAAGATAGCAGGGATGCAAAATAATTTGAAGTAACGGCTTCTCCGGTATTGAATTGCTTATCCTGACGCATATAAGCAAGATAAGGAGCAACCAGAGAAATGGTTGTTGCTTTCAAATCTTTTGCAAGTTTGCAGAAAAAAAACAAGCTTAAAAATTTGTCATTAGGCTCTTGTAATGAGCAAACAATTACTACGTGTTTTTGAGCGACATCATTGCGTATCTGTACATAACTTTCTTTATCCGGGAAGCGTCTGAAAATAGCTGTTCCCTGTTCCGCTGCTATACCTGTACAAAGAACGTGTGCCAGTGATTCGTTACCAGGAAATGCAAATACAATCGTTTTCATTTAATTAATTTCAATTAAATCTGTTAAGTTTAATAGGTATTCTTTTGCATATTCCAATTCACCTTCCGATTCTGCATAAATGCTTAGTAAAACATCATTTTTTTTAATCATTTTACCTAAAACTGCATGATACACTACTCCAGCTGTAGCAACTTTAGGTGCACCAGCAAGTTTGGCAATACGTGCAAGCTTACGGTTATCAACTGATTTGACGATACCATCCTTCGTAGACAGGACATCAAAATGGTGTTTTGCGAATACAGGCTCTTTGAATCCTCCTTGTGCTTCGCAGATGGCGAGAAATTTTTTATAAGCTTGTCCGCTTTCCAGAATTGCAATGGCGGTGTCCCTCTCTTTACCAACCGCATATTTACCAGAGAGTTTAAGTAGTGCAGCCGCAATCCCGATCGCTCTCTCTTTTAAATCAGGAACAGCATCGGGCAAATTTCTTAATACCGCCAATACATCCATGGCTTCCAAAGAAGGGCCTATTCCCTTTCCGACAGGTTGGGTTCCGTTTGTAATCAGAACTTCCGTATGAATGCCTATTGTTTCACTAACGGCTGTAAAGTAATATTGCAGTCGAAGTGCTTCTTCATTGGAACGGACTTTAGCTGTCGGTCCTACTGGAATATCAATAAGCACATGTGTTGATCCGGCAGCCACCTTTTTCGAAAGTACAGATGCGACCATTTGTCCTTCACTGTCAATTTCCAGTGCTTTTTCTACTGCGATTAGTAAATCATCGGCAGGACTAAGCTTGACTGCGCCACCCCAGGCAAAACAACCACCTTCCTTTTTGACAACACGTTGTATTTCTGAAATGGATAAATTTACTGGTGTCATTGTTTCCATGGTATCTGCAGTACCTGCGGGTGAGGTAATTGCTCTGGAAGAAGTTTTAGGAATAGTTAACCCGGCCGCTGCAATGATGCTCACCACGATTGGAGTGGTTCGATTGCCGGGTAATCCACCCACACAATGCTTGTCTAAAATCAGATCCTTTCCCCAATCAATTTTTTTCCCAACGGCGATCATCGCTTTTGTAAGTGCTGTAATTTCAGCAAGGGAAAGATTATTACCGGCGCATGCTGTGACAAAAGCGGCTATCTCAATATTGGAGTAGTGACCGGCAACTACATCTTTGGTAATTTCAGTAAATGCATGTTCATCCAACGGCTCGTTGTACATTTTTGCTCTGACGTAGCTCAACGACTTCAATGGTTGCAAATGAGAAATGGCAATGGTATCACCCTCCTGTACCTGCAAACGTTTCATTGCTTCCTGTGATAAGCTAGCTTCTCTGTCTTTCAATAGATTGGATGTAACGACATTTAAAGTAGCTACAATCGTATGACCGTTTTTGTGTATCATCACCCTGGTTAAAGCTGTGAATCCTTCTGAACGACACACATGGCTGTCTGCCCGGATAAATAAAATATTTTCCCGGTATGTATCAATACCCAAATCTTTAATCGTCAATGTATGCTTATGATTGGACATGTTAAACCGGTATTGTAACAGTTTGATTCAGCTTTGGAATAGCGGCATTCCAATCAAAGTGTTCTTTTATTTTATTTTTCAGACCATGCGCACCGGATTGTTCTCCGTGTGTAATAAATATTTCTTCCGGGCATTTGTTTAAATGACTCATCCAATTGATTAAGTCATGCTGATCAGCGTGTGATGATAAACTTTCGATAGATTCAATCGTAGCGCGAACAGCGAAGTATTTTCCAAAAAGCTTTACATGTTTTGCCCCTTCTAAAAGGGCTCTGCCTCTTGTACCTTCGGCCTGATATCCGGCCAACAAAATAGTTGCATCCGGATTATCAAGATAGCGGGCGAAATAAAAAAGTACCCGTCCACCTGATGCCATACCACTTCCTGCAATAACTATTTTGGGAGTTGTAGAATCAGCTAATCTATAGGTTTCCTGAATGGTTTGAATCTGAATGATGCCCTGGCACATTTCCTGACAAAGTTCGCGTGGAAGTTTGTGCCAGCTTAAATGGTGGGTAAATACATCCAGCACATTCGATCCCATAGGGCTATCCAGGTACACGGGAATGTTGGGAATAGCACCTTGCTTTTTTAGCTTCCAGAGAAGATATATGAGTGTTTGTGAGCGCTCAACAGCAAAACTCGGAATGATGATGGTACCTTGTTTCAAGCTGTTTCTATTGATAATGGTTGCGAGTTGTTCTTCGGCATTTGCCTGATGCAAGCGGTCACCATAGGTAGATTCAATAAAAAGAATATCAGCGGTTTCAGGATGCTGAGGAGCATGCAGCAAAAAATCTGTCTGCCGGCCGATGTCACCGGAAAAAACAAATGTTTTGTTTTTTATTTTCAATTCAATAAATGTTGCACCGATTATGTGCCCGTTGTATTTGAAACGGCATTTGATTTTTTCATCCAGTTCGATCCATTCATCCGGTGCTTGTACCTGAAACAGAGGCAAGGTTTTTTCTACGTCTTCTAACGTATATAATGGTTTGGCAGGATGATGTTTCGAAAATTTTTCGGTGTTGGCACGCTCCGCATCCTCTTCTTGTATTTTGGCGCTGTCCCGTAAAATAATCTTTGCAATTTCAATGGTAGGCGCTGTAGCGCGGATTGTTCCGGAAAACCCCTGTGCTACCAATCTGGGTAAATAACCGCAATGATCGAGGTGACCATGTGTTAATAGCACCATATCTATAGTTTTGGCTTTTACAGGCAAATCATTCCAGTTCAATAGTCGTAATTCTTTTAATCCCTGGAAAAGGCCGCAATCAACTAAAATCGATTTACTCGTTGTTTGAATAAGATATTTTGAACCGGTTACCGTACCTGCTGCTCCTAAGAAAGTTATGTTTACGAAATCATTCATCATTTTGCCTGTGTTTCAAAATGGTTATTTTTTTTCCGTTTAAACTTTGGCAAAGTCGCTTCACATCTTCCTTGATTGATTTAATTCGTGAGGGGTTTATTTGCGCTTCAAGCAGATCGTTTTCATTGGCGATAAGCTCTTTGCAAAGAACAATTTTCCGTTGCAATAAGAATTGTTTCTCTGTCTGACTAAGGGTTGTTAAACAGGTAATGGGGTATAATCCTGATCGGTCAATGAGTTCTCTCAGTCCGTTTTTTTCAGGATAGTTCCATCCAAGCAGATGCAATCCGGCGCAATTTCCATATTGGATAGCATCTTTAGAAAAGCGGGTATTGGTAACGACCCAGCCTTGATGAAATTTGTTTTTATGATCTGGTAATTTGATCCATTGTGATTCAACATCCTTAAAACGTGCTTGTATGTAAAGCGGAATTTTAACATCACAAAAAATTCCCCGTTGATTGTGGTATTTACATTCAATCATGAAATAGTTAGATTCCTGTTCAGCTATAATGTCAATTTCATGTGTTACACATTGCCCTTGAACGACAACTCCTACATTCGTCTTATATCCTTGATGGGATAAGATTTCACTGATGTATTTTTCAAACGGAAATCCGGAAGGTCCCAGTTCCATAATTGCATTTTTTAAATGATATTTGGCTGCGAGATGCCCTGAATTTTTTTTCAGAAGATTAAAAGCGATGCGGTATATTTCTTTAGTAGTGATCCCATCCACCAAATGGGTGCTAACTTCGCTGATGATTTTGTCTGATTCCTCGCCACCGGCACCTACACGTTCAAGAGACCGTTTCAGTTTTTGAGCGGAAAATGGGACAACTTCACCCGAAGCTTTCGTAACCAGGACCTTATCTTCTTTTGTCATAATTTCTTATCAACTGTTAAATTTAATTTCATACAAAGCTACGTGTAGCAATTTTTACTAAATATGATCAGATTGGAATTAAAAACTGATTTTAATCATTTTTGTCAGGCATCAAGACGCCATCACTTTAACCAGTGTAAAAACGCCTACACCGAAAATAAGAATCAGCACGATGCCCCGGAATTGCTGTTGAGAAAGAAGATCGAGCATTTTTTTCCGATAAATGTACCGGTAAAGCTAACAATGAACAGAATGACAACCAGGTAAAGATCATGTTTATGTATAAACCCATTTGAAAAATACACCACACTGCGACTTAAGTCAATCCCCAAATCGATGATTGCCGAAGTGGCAATAAAAATTTCCTTGGGGAGATCAAATGCGGCAAGTGTTAATCCTCTTATTGCGCCACCGGTACCTAAGAGGCCTGCAGTTAAACCGGAAAGTGAACCACCACCAACTGCGTTTGTAAACGTTGGGTTCAATGTTCTTTTGAAAAATATTAAGAGTAAACTGATAGCAATTAAAAACACACCGAGTATAATTTCCAGCAATTTACTATCAAAGTGGTTGCTGAGAAAAGCTCCGACAATAACAAAAAGAACAGCTGGAATACCTATTCTAATCACAAGTTGTTTGTCAAAACCATTTTTAAAAAGTGCAATTTTTGAAATGTTACTTGACAAATGGAACAAAGCAGTAATTCCTAAAACGGAGTGGAAATCAAAGAAAAAACCAGCTATGGGTACAAAGAACATGGAGGATCCAATCCTCCAACTGTTCCCAAAATTTCTGCGAGTAAGGCTAAAAGGATAAAATAAATTAAAGAATTTTCCATTTAGAATGGGATCAATTCTTCATCTTGGCAAGCCTGTCGTAATTCACGATGGTGATATTACCTCCGGATATTTCAATCAATTTATCATCTTTAAAATCACTTAACGTTCGAATAACGGTCTCTGTTGCAGTACCCACCATGTTAGCCAAATCTTCTCTGGAAACATTCATACTAAATTTTGCATCTTCCTCCTTTTTATATTTATCGGAAAGTTTAACCAATGCTTCCGCAACCCTTTTTCTTACTGAATTGTAAGCCAGTTTTATGAGTTGCTGTTCTTTTTCTTTCAGGTTATCAGAGATAATTTCAATAAATCGTTTGGAGATTTGTGAATTTTTGTAAATGAGTGAAAAGAAATCTTCTTTGGGAATCATATAAATTTCAGCGTCTTCTAATGCGGTAGCTGAGCTGCTATACTTTTCATCTTTTAGTAACGAAAGGTAACCAAAAAAATCCCCATCCTTGTGAAGTTCTGTAATCAGTTCTTTTCCGTGTTCGGTAGTTTGGTAGGTTTTTATTTTTCCTTTACTAACAAAGTAAATTCCTTTTGGAAAACTTCCTTCTTTGTAAATTTCTTCTTTCTTTTTATAAAATCGAACATCACGTTTTTCAGAGAGTTCTTTTAACGCATCCATTCCTTTCGCTTCGCTTATAAACTCATCGATACCCTGAATATTTTTTGTGAATTCCTTTTTTAGGACTTCATTTTTTTTTAAGCGGCTTTCAATAGCGTTCATCAGCTCAATATCATCAAATGGTTTGGTGAGGTAGTCGTCCGCACCCATTTCCATTCCTTTTCTGAAGTCACTGCGTTCTGCTTTCGCTGTTAAAAAAATAAAAGGAATGCTTGATGTTTCCTCATTTTTTGAAAGCATATGTAAGACGCCGTGGCCGTCTAACACCGGCATCATAATGTCGCAAATAATGAGGTGAGGCTTTTCTTTAATGGCTAGTTCAACACCTTCTTTACCGTTTTTTGCGGTCACAACATCATATTTCGCCAGCGTTAATATTTCCGCTGTATTTTCCCGTACATCATTGTTGTCTTCAATCAATAAAATTTTTTTCATGCGATTATTGGGGGATTGTAATGGTGAATGTCGTGCCTTTATTTTCTTCGCTGGTGAAATCAATGGAAGCATTCATTAGCTCAGCGTATTTTGAAATGATGTTTAGCCCCAAACCTGTACCTTGTATATGGGTGGCATTGTGGCCTCTGAAGAATCGTTCAAACAAATGTTTTTGATCTTCCTTTGGGATTCCAATACCCTGATCGCTAACGGTTACCTTTACTTCCTTTTCCGATACATCCGTGTTCACCTGAATTTCACCTCCTTCGGGTGAAAACTTAATGGCATTGGAAATCAAATTGAACAATATATTTTTAATTAATTTTTTATCAAGCGTCGCATTTTTATTCCCCCTATGCAATTGTTTTATATGTTGCCTACCGGTAGTCATGTTATTCATTTCTGTAATAATATCGGTAATGAAAGCGGGAAGGTTCATCTCTTCGGGCAAGTTTTCAATTTTACCTTCTTCCAGCTTGCTGACTGAAAGAAAATCATTAAGTATGTCGGTTAAATTATTAATGGACGTTTTTATTTTGCTGACATGCTTCGTTTGGTTGTCTTTGTCATTTTGCTCACCATATTTTGTAACAAGTGATAGAGAGGACATCATTGTTGTTAAAGGAGTTCTGAATTCATGGGATGCCATGGATACGAAGCGCGACTTCAACTCATTTAATTCCTTTTCTTTTTCGAGTGACGCATTCAATTCCCTTTTTGTGCGTTCCAGCTCTTCAATCGCTTCTTCCAGGATGAGTGTTCTGTTTCTCACTTGTTTTTCCAGCTCAAAAGAATAGTTTTTTAATTTTTCTTCGGCTTGCTTCCTAACAGTAATATCCACAATAAATGCAATTACGAATTTTCCTTCGTTATTGGAGTAGGGGCTTAAGCTGATTTCTACCGGAATTTCACTTCCGTCTTTTCTTAAGCCATGAAGATCCATACCAGCACCCATAGAACGAGCATGGGGATTTTGGCTATACCTACTACGGTGGTTACTGTGTTTATCCGAAAGGCGGCCAGGTACCAGTACTTCAATTTTTTTTCCGATTAGTTCTCCCTTTTCATATCCAAATAATCTTTCAGCACTAGGATTTACACGTATAATTTCTCCATTCTCATTGGCGACGAGAATACCTTCGGTAGCATAAAGAAAAAGGGCTTCTATTCCTTCTTTACTTTCCATAGTATGATTCGATAAATTTTTCATCGCAAATTAAGCAAAATTGTCGTCTGGCAAATATAAATCAAATACAAATCAGCAAATATGATATACGTCATGTTTTATCCTGACTACACTCATATACAATTGGGCCACTGACACTCATCTTTGCAGCAATTCTGACGTATAAACTTAAAATGAAAACCTTTTTAAATATGTATTCACCCGATTAATATAGTGTTAACATCCATGAGAAATATCCTTGTACCAACCGACTTTTCAAAGAACGCACGCAATGCCGCTGAGTACGCAATTGCTTATGCAAAAGCAATTAAAGCAAATGTAGTTTTACTCCACGTTTATCATATACCTGCTCCACCCTCCATAGACGGCTCTTACTTCGAGCCCATTCCATTGGAGGAAATTAAACTGGAAATAGAAAAACAATTAAAAAGAGAGGTGGCTCGTCTAAAGCGAAAAACAGGGGTAGGTGTTAAACACATTTCAAAGATGGGCTTAGCCTCGGACATTATTTTAAAAGAAGAAAAAACAGCCAGTTGTCTGGTGATGGGTATGAGCGGATCAAACAGTGCGAGTGAGCTGTTAATTGGGAGTGTAACGACTACCGTTATGAGACAATCCAAAAAACCTGTTTTTGTTATACCAGAAAAAGCAAGCTATAAAAAACCTGGAAAGGTAGTATTTGCGTGGGATTACAACCCTAAAATGAATGTCAAACTAGTTAATTTGTTAAAATGGTAGGGGAAATATTCAAATCCAAAATTTTTATACTGAACGTAAGAAGAAAACAGGACACAACATCCTTGTCTATTTTACCAAGCGAAAATTTGAAAAGTAAATTATCTGGCATCAAGCATCAATTTGTTTTTTCTGAAAATGAAAATGTAGTAGAAGGAATTAATGAATTTGTTAAGAAGAATAAAGTGGACATCGTTACAATCGTTCCTCATCAATATAATTTGTTAGAACGTTTGTTTCACACCAGTATCAGTAAGAAGCTGGCTTTCCATACGCATGTACCTCTACTCGTATTATCAAAGGAAAAATAGTGATAGTGTTTTAAGTGATTATACGATGAATATACAATCAAAAAAGGTAAAGACTCAAATTCCAACATGCTACCATTGTGGGGAAGGATGCAAAACGACAATTGTACATTTTGACAACCATGAATTCTGTTGCGAAGGTTGTAAACTGGTTTATGATCTTCTGAAAGAAAACAGTTTATGCACCTATTACAACCTGAATTCTGCTCCCGGAATTTCACCGGACCCATCTATATACAATGGAAAGTATGATTACCTTGACAACGAAAAAGTGTTAAAAAAGCTTACCCGTTTTGCAACAGAAAAACAAACGCATATAACGCTTTATATACCTAAAATACATTGCAGCTCATGCATTTGGCTTTTAGAAAATATGCACAAGTTGAATAATGGCGTTATAAGCTCTACAGTAAATTTTCAAAGAAAAGAGGTGAGCATCATCTTTGATCCCGAGCAGATTAAGCTTTCGCAACTTACTGCATTATTGACGCATATCGGCTATGAACCCTTAATTCACCTGGACGACCTGGAGGATAAAAAGAGTACACCGGTCAATAGAGCGCAAATCATTAAAATTGGTATTGCTGGATTTTGTTTTGGCAATATTATGATGCTAAGTTTTCCTGAATATTTTTCGCTTGGTAATTTCCTCGAACAGCCATTTTTAAAACAGTTTTTCGGATATTTAAATTTATTGCTTGCCTTGCCTGTTTTTTTTTACAGCGCTTCCGAATTTTTTATTTCTGCCTGGAAAAGTATACGTTATCGCTATCTGAATATCGATGCACCAATTGCTTTAGCCATCGTTACGACATTTTCAAGAAGCGTGTATGAAATTGTAAGCGCTCATGGGGTTGGGTATTTGGATTCGATGTCGGGAATCGTGTTTTTTATGTTGATTGGAAGATATTTTCAAAACAAAACGTATGAGACATTATCCTTTGAAAGAGATTATAAATCATATTTCCCCGTTGGTGTAACTATTAAGCAAAATAACAAGGAACGTAATATACCAGTTTCAGATTTGAAAAAAGGGGACCACATCATTATCAGAAATAACGAATTGATTCCCTCAGATGCTATTTTGATTAGTCATTCGACACATATTGACTATAGTTTTATCAGCGGCGAATCGGCTCCTGTCAAACGAAATGCAGGAGATTTTATTTATGCAGGAGGAAAACAACTGGATGGAGCAATAGAACTGAAAGTGGTGGAATCAACTTCACAAAGCTATTTAACTCAACTATGGAACCGGGATAAAAAAGAAAGCAGCAATATTGCTCAGCAAACATATATCGATAACATTAATAAATATTTTACGATTGCAGTGCTGGTGATCTCCACATTATCTGGTGTTTATTGGCTTTATACAGATCCTGGTAAATCGCTGAATGCTTTTACCGCTGTTTTGATTGTCGCCTGTCCATGTGGTTTACTTCTTACATCAACATTTGCGAACGGTAATATGTTGCGGATTCTTGGAAGGAATAAGTTTTATCTGAAAAACGCGGGTGTTATTCAGAAACTCGCAAAAGCGGATACAATTCTATTGGATAAGACCGGTACAATCACGAGTGGATCTGTTGTTAATTTCATCGGCCCCCCATTAGATAAACGAACACTTGCATTGGCCACATCATTGGCTTCGCAATCGTCACACCCGTTGAGCAGAAAAATTGCTGAACTTTCTGAAAATACCGGCTCATATCATGTTACTGATTTTGAAGAAATACGCGGCAGAGGAATAAAAGGATATATTGGAGGAACATCCGTGATCTTAGGTTCCGAGTATTTTGTTACCGGTCGTATTTCAACAAACAAAAAAATGATGACGGCTGTATTTTTAATGATAGATGGAAAGGTGACAGGGTATTTCACCTTCGAAAATGCATATCGCAGCGGGTTGAAAGAGATGGTTAATAAACTTTCCGGAACTTACATGTTAAAGCTGCTTTCGGGTGATAATGATTCGGAAAGAGCAAATTTAAAATCCATTTTTGGGTCTAAAACAGAATTGTTATTTAATCAAAAGCCGGAAGAAAAGAAAAATTTTGTAAACGCAATCCAGCAAAACGGATATAACGTGATGATGATTGGCGACGGTTTGAACGATGCGGGTGCCTTAAAACAAAGCAATATAGGAATAGCTGTTTCGGATGATACGAATACATTTTCTCCTGCATGTGATGCGATAGTGGATGGTTCCGTTTTTACGAAACTTCCGGATTTCATTTACCTCGCAAAGGCAACCAAAGGAGTCATTGTAGCGACATTTGTTATATCGTTAACGTACAACCTGATCGGTTTATCTTTTGCAGTGCAGGGATCTTTATCACCTGTGATAGCTGCTATACTGATGCCGGTTAGCTCCGTTACCATTGTTCTATTGGCAACCTTGTCAACAAGTTTAATTGCAAAAGCAAAACGACTATAAATGAATCAGCTTTCACATTTGATAAGTCCCAATTTGAGTTGAAAAATATACGCAATGTTCGTTGCTTTTGTTTTCGCCAGGTTCGCGACTTCTCCTATAAAGTTTTCATCGACTGTACGAATGAATAGTTGCAACCAACGGTCAAAATGTGCTGCCTCTATGTTCAATTCAGAATGCGGGAGGAAAGGGCGTCCGTAATAATTACCGGAACCAATTAATTGTGTCGCCCAAAACGCATACATTTTGGGTAAGTGCTCGGCCCAGCCAACAGCTGCCTCGTCATTGAATACCGATGCCAGCAAATCGTCCTGATTCACCTTTTCATAAAAGGTATCCACAAGCAGTTTTATCTGTTCCATCGATTCTATTTGTTGTATCATAGCTTATATGTTTTGATACCATAAAGCTACTCTATATAGGATAATTGAAAACTGACTAAAATCACTTCGCTACCTGATACTACTCATATCGTATTCATTGATCAACCGATAATTTTGCCCGTATGTATTAATAAAAAATATGAGTGCATTATTTGTATTAATAGGGATAAGTTTATGCGTAGCAGTTGGTTTTCTTTGTGCCTTTCTATGGGCTATGAATAAAGGTCAATATGACGACGATTACACTCCATCCGTGCGAATTCTTTTTGAAGACGAAACAGCTGATAAAAAAATCAAAAATCAATAATATCTATGGAATTAGAAAAATTCTCTTACGACAACAAAATTGTAAAGCAGTTTGCCTATGCAACAATTATTTGGGGATTAATAGGAATGACAGTGGGCTTGTGGGTTGCGCTTCAACTGGTTTTCCCGGTACTAAACTTTAATACAGGGATGACCACATTTGGTCGCTTACGTCCCTTGCACACCAATGCAGTGATTTTTGCATTTGTTGGAAACGGAATTTTTATGGGTGTTTATTACTCATTGCAACGTCTTTGCAAAGCACGCATGTTTAACGACACGTTGAGTAAAATTCACTTTTGGGGTTGGCAATTGATCA
>DASRRA010000189.1:0-4549 GCA_035696085.1 Bacteroidia bacterium
CCAAACTTTCTGTGAACAGCTTTTAAGTATCGGCCATCCATGTAAGTCCAGCTAATCGGCGATGTTCCTTCTGTTCTAAATGAGTGTCCGTTCAGGATATACTTTACACCTTCTTTTGCAGCCACTTTAAATAATACAGAATAGATGGCATAGTCTGTTGGTATATCTGAATCTGGTGTAGAAGCTTTTAAAAAAGAAACTTGCAAATCCTTAAATTCTTCCCAGTCGGCAACCACCGTGTATAATGGGATATTTAATTTTTCGCAGGTCTTCTTAATATTTTTAACGGAGATTTCTGTGTTCCATCCATTATCAAAATGTACGGCAAGAGGTCTTAGTCCAAGTTCAACAGCTTTTAAGAGAGTATATGTACTGTCTCTACCACCACTGGTACCGGCAATACAATCGTATTGCTTTCCTTTGCCATCTCGTTTGATTTGCTCGATGATTTCCTTCAATTTGCGATCCGATTCAGGCCCTAATGGATGGTCTTTCTCCATTTCATCATTGATTTTACAATACTTACATTCACCCTTATCGTCGAACCAAATATCCGCTACTGTTGTGTCGAGAATGCAACGTGTACAAATTTTACTCATTAAAAATAATTTTTAGTTAATATGGGGATTTTATAATTGATACTAAATTAAACTTCTTATTTTGTTGAATTATAGTCGTTATAAAAATCGATCAACGGACCGATTTTACCATTACGTTTTAAAACGGTTTCAATGATGCGGATGTAGGATTCTTTATATCCTGGATATTCGCGTTCATCATAAACGCGGTGGTGATAATTAACCACCATAACCGCACCCTTTTCTTCTATTTCATCCAATACTTTATGAAATTTTTCCCATTTATTTGGAAGGGGCATAAAGCATACATCCATTACCGTCAGCGGGAAGACCACAAATTTACTGTTGTTTGGATGAAAAGGCATAATTCTACCTTCTTTGATTCCAATATCGTTATTAAAGCCCCAGGTAGAATCATATTGAAACCCAAGCTCCTCATGAATTTTCCAGGTGGTTTCATCCATATTCAGATGATGCTGGCGTGTTCCAACAACCGGATGTCCGATAATTGATTCTATTCTTGCTTTTTCACGGGCTAATAATTCTTTGTTATTATAGGATAAATATGATCCATGAACACCGATTTCCCAACCATTTTTATCCAGGTAACGAACAGCCTCCTGAATTTTAGGTTCAAACAAATCATAACGTCCTTTTGCCAATACAAATGTTTTGGGCTTTAGTGGATTGAAGCGAATGCTTTCATCCAGCATAAAAAAAGTGGAACGTAATCCGTAAGAATCTTCCAGGGCTGCAATATCATAAACGTTCCAATACGGCTCTTTATCCTTTGGACGCCTCATGTGATACCACGCACCTTTCATATCACCCTTTGAAATGCTTTTCAAAAAACCAGAAACATATTGATACGACTTTTTAGTACGATCAACATCATGTGTCAATGCAAGTTTTAGCACTTTCTTATCGTTTAAAGTTTAGTAATCGCTTATAATGATATCTTCTAATAAATTTTGCAAAATCTTTATCTACATATTTAGGCTGCCTCGAAAACATTCCTTCAAAGTATCCTTTTAGATAATTTAAGCTAACAATAAAAAAAGGCCTTTCCCTTAGCATGAAAACGCCGCGCACAAATGTAAGGAACAAATCATTTCCTTGCATATAATGGGTATACCCATTGCTTTGGAAGAATTTCATGGAGCGGTACTCTGTTCCTTCAATGCGGTGGTGAATTACCCGGATTGGCACATTGCCAATTTCCCATTTCAGATACAAGGCATTTAGTAAATCAATTCCATCCCATCCGTTGGCCTCCATAAAGCCTCCGATATCTTTAAAACACTGAGCTCGCACAGCTTTGGTGGCACCTTGAACCCTTGGATATCGGGATGATTTGGTGATGAAATCGCTTTCTTTTTCTACGATAAAACCGCCACAAATCCCTAATCGCGGGTTGTTAGTAAACGCATCAGCGATATCTCTAAAGTATTCGGGAGGGAAAGAAAGATCAGCATCAAGCTTAACAATAAAATCATATGCCTCCTCTTTAATCAGCTTCAAACCGGCATTGAATGCACGGATCACCTTGGAACCGTATAATTTCTGTTCTTGTTTGTTATCCATGGTTACAATCTCAATCCAATTGTGATTTTTCTGATATTCCTGAACAATTTGCTTGGTATTGTCTGTTGAGCCGTCATCCACAATGATCCATTTAGCAGGTTTTAACAGTTGATTAACCATCGAATCCAATGTAAATTTGATAAATTTCTCTTCGTTTTTTGCGGGTGTTATAACGTAATATTTCATTTGGTCTTTTAACGTAATAGTTCAGTTTTCTTTGTAAACATCAGGTGGATAAACATCAAGCTATAAAAAAACGGATACTGAAAAATGGTCTGGCTAAATCCTAATAATAAAATTACAATAAATGAAAAGAATGCAAAGCTTTTATTGAAAGAATGGGCTGCGCAGAGCGTTGTTAGTGACTTGTAATAATTACCAAGTAATACAAGGAAGATAACAATACCGTAACTAGCAAGTAAGGCAGTTAATCCATTATTCCTGTGTTGCTCAGCGGTAAAAAACGTAAACTGCCGGCCGCCATAACGCATAGCACCTCTTCCCCAACCGA
This sequence comes from Bacteroidia bacterium, assembly GCA_035696085.1. GTDB lineage: Bacteria > Bacteroidota > Bacteroidia > 2-12-FULL-35-15 > 2-12-FULL-35-15 > 2-12-FULL-35-15. Next base: position 2,674 of record DASRRA010000189.1, read on the forward strand.
TAATAGGGCTTTTGGCCCAATCCGTAATATCTGCCAATCCACTACCAAAGCGGGAACTTTTATCTTCACCAGCAATGGCAATATTATCCTCAATTTTCGCACTTAAAAACTCCAAACTGAAATAAAGCGAAATGGCAAGGGGTAATACGGTAGCCATGATAAATATGTTCTTAATAATATTACCCGTAGCAAAATAATACGACATAACAAGTACGAAAAAGGCCACGAATCCTGTAGTAGATAAGGTAGTCAGCAACACAATGGAAAGCAAAATATTTTTTTTGCTCCACAACGTCCTTTCGTCTATCAGGTTGAAAATCAGGGCTAAAATTATAAATATGGCAAAAGCCCCCGGCTCCCAAAAAGGGCCCGAATTCCGAAATTCGGCCAATACTTCGTGGAAGTTATAGATGATGATGGTAGGGGAGCGCTCGTAGAATTCATTTACCTCCGTAAATGGTGGCTTAAAAGGTGCCGATAAGGTTGTTTCACAAAAATGCCTTATAGCAGGCGATGCTATACAAGGAATGTAAAAAAAGAGACTAATGATAGCGAGATGATAAATGATATTGGAGTAATACTTCGTGTATTGTCTTCCACATAGGGCCACTACGAAAAATGCAACAAATAAGCGGGTATAAGTTCCAAGCATAGTCATTGGAACAAATGGCTTTATAATAATCACCTGAAGTATATCGACGATATAAAAAAAGAGCATAATCTTAAAAGCCCTGCCATCGAACTTAATGCTGCGTTTGAAAAAGATAAATAATGTAAAAATGAATAAAAACAGGATATTCAGCTGAGCTGCATAGAAGAACGGGAAGCCACTAATAGCTACCAGGAAAAATACACAAAAATAATTGGTAAGGTCCATCCGACCCTCCGGTGTTCTCAACTTCTTAAACATCAGCTTGCTGCTTGCATTTTTTTATTAATAACAAACTTATATTTGATATAGATATACGGTATTGCAAGTAAAATCCGAATGACATAATACGGGAACAAAAGCTTTGGCCAATGTCTCCACGTCATTCGAACATCTTTAAAAAAATAATTGGATGAATATTTATTTGTAAAAATATTCTTTAAAAAATGGCCCAGGCTTTTTGCAAGCCGTGCATTTCCTCCACTTGTAAGTTCCATATGCTCCAAAAGATAAGCGTCGTAACTTACAAAAATCATGGCACCTTTTTCTGCAGCACGATAAACCACATCATGATCAGAAGCGTATTGTGGAAAATGTATTTCATCCATGTAATTAATCTCTTTCAGGAGTTGAGATGAAATCAATAATCCTCTGGTAGGTAATGTCACCGAAGGCGCAACGCCGGTTAACTCACCTGGTTCTTTACGTGTATAGGACTCAATGTATTTATAAGTTTTAAATTTCCAGATGTCTTTGCTTTTAAGACCTGAAAAGGTAATTACATGTGGCGTAGCCGCAGAGTAAGAACAAGAACCAATTACACTATTGGGCCCACAGGTATTGTAATTATTGATAAAGCTTTGCAAATAATGTTCAGAAATCTGTACATCATCATTAATCATCAGGATTAATTTTGAATGCAATTTTTCAACTGCATACTTACATCCTTCATTCATGGACTTGGTGAACCACCAGTTGCCACTACCTTTTACAACATGTACGTCCGGGAATTCAGTTGCTAAAATCTCATACGTTCCATCAGTAGAACCATCTACCACCACCACAATTTTAAATTGTATATCCTTTACTTTCTGTTGCTGAAACTGATGAAGCAACGCAGATAATTGTTTCTTTCTATTGAATGTTGGTATGACAATGCATAAATCTATACTGTTCAACATTTCTTTAATTTTTTATCCATTATGGGTTAATGGTTTATTCATAGCT
>DASRRA010000190.1:0-2542 GCA_035696085.1 Bacteroidia bacterium
AAACACAATATTTATTGACAAACCGGGCCAACCCATCAAAAACAATGAATTTGGGGCTTATACACAGATCTCCAAAGCATTATTCAATGATTACCTGAAGCTTTCTTTTGCAGGCAGAATGGATAAAAATGAAGATTTTAAAGCACAATTCACGCCACGTGCAACCGCACTGGTAAAAGTAGCAAAGGATCAAAATCTACGTATCTCTTATCAAACAGCTTATCGTTTTGCGAGTACACAGCAGAAGTATATTCATGTTGATGTTGGTTCATATACGTTATTGGGCGGATTACCATGGATACTTGATAGCATGAATTTTAAATCAAACCGCGTTTACGACCTGGCTACGGGAAAACCGTTTGTTTACCAGGAACTAAAACCGGAAAAAATGCGTTCGTTCGAACTGGGATATAAAGCATTTTTCTCCAGTGATTCCAAACATGGGTTGTTGCTTGATGTGTATGGATATTTAGGAAGCTATCGTGATTTCCTCGGAAGAAACATTGTTATTGATTCGACTTCAAAAAAGATTTATTCTACAGTTTTGAACAGCAGTACAGAAGTTAAAACTTATGGATATGGCATCGGTTTGGATTACCGACTTCCCAAAAACTTTTCTTTGTTTTTTAATGGGTATTCTGATGTGATTACTGATGTGCCCACTGGCTTCGCAGACTATTTTAATACGCCAAAATACAGGTTCAATACGGGTATTTCCAATTCAGGTTTTGGCAAAAAGGACAAACTTGGGTTTAATGTCATGTTCCGCTGGCAGGATAGTTTTAAATGGCAGGGAGAGTTGGCGAATGGTCCAATTGAGGCTTACAGCACTGTAGATGCACAGGTGAGTTATAAAATACCAAAGATTAATTCGGTTATAAGTGTAGGTGGAACTAATGTAACGAATCATTACTACAAAACCGGCTATGGAAATCCGCAAATAGGTGGTTTGTATTATTTAAGCTACGGTTTTCACCTCTAGTAAGAGCAGTTTATAACATCGTGAACTCATTATTAAAATTAGCATAGCAGAGCATCCGTACCCTTTTCATTTATTTCATCAGGCCTTCAATCCTTAATTTTGCGCTTCATTCAAAAGAACTATGCAAACAGCGCAATTATCGGAGCAGGAACTCGTACGTCGTGAAAAATTAGAGGAACTGAAAAAATTAGGTATCGATCCTTATCCTGCTGCTTTGTATCCCGTGAATAACCATTCGGCAGTAATTAAGGCCTCATTCCGGGATGAAGAAAAAGACGCACTCGACGAAGTATGCCTTGCGGGTAGGATTATGAGCGTCCGGGATATGGGTAAGGCCAGTTTTGCGGTATTGCAGGACTCTCATGGAAGAATCCAGATTTACGTTCGCAAGGATGATCTTACCAGAGATGGCGATTCAGCATTGTATGATATTGTCTGGAAAAAGTTGTTGGATATCGGTGATTTCATTGGTGTAAAAGGATTTGTATTCCGTACTAAAACGGGAGAGATCTCAGTACATGTGAAAGAATTCAGTTTCCTTGGAAAATCACTTCGTCCATTGCCAATAGTGAAAGAAGCAGAAGGCCAAACATTTGACGCAGTTACTGATCCTGAATTCAAATACCGGCAGCGGTATGCTGACCTGGTTATCAACCCCGCAGTAAAAGAAACTTTTGTTAAGCGTACGCAGCTTATTAATTCTATACGCGAATTTTTAAATGAACACGGTGCCCTTGAAGTGGATACACCAGTACTGCAAAGTAGTCCCGGTGGTGCAGCAGCACGTCCTTTCAAAACACATCATAATGCATTGGATGTTCCTTTTTATTTGCGAATTGCAAATGAGTTGTATTTAAAACGTTTGATTGTTGGTGGCTTTGACTGGGTGTATGAATTCAGTCGCAATTTTAGAAATGAGGGAATGGACAGAACACACAACCCGGAGTTCACTATTCTTGAATTTTATACTGCTTACAAGGACTACTTGTGGATGATGAATGTAACGGAACGGTTACTGGAAAAAGCAGCGATAGATGTTTGTGGTACAACCGATGTACAGGTAGGTGATAAAGTTATTTCATTTAAAGCGCCATTTAAAAGGATTTCCATTTATGATGCAATTAAAGAACATACAGGTATTGACGTAAGTGAAATGGACGAGAGTCAATTGCGGGATGCCTGCAGAAAATTGAGTTTAGACGTAGATGAAACAATGGGCAAGGGAAAATTGATTGACGAAATTTTTGGTGAGAAATGTGAAGATCATTATTTGCAACCAACTTTTATAATTGACTACCCTGTTGAAATGAGCCCGCTCACAAAAAAACACCGCAGTAAACCAGGATTAGTGGAGCGTTTTGAATTAATGATTAATGGAAAGGAAATCGCAAATGCATACACCGAGTTGAATGACCCCATCGATCAGCGTGAACGTTTTGAAGAACAAGTGCGATTAATGGAAAGGGGTGACCTTGAAGCGATGTATATCGATCATGATTTTTTAAGAGCACTTGAATATGGAATGCCCCCAACGTCAGGCATTGGAATTGGCATTGATCG
>DASRRA010000191.1:0-5656 GCA_035696085.1 Bacteroidia bacterium
TTTGTGGGAATGAATCTATTTCACAATAAAGTCGTATGGATCACCGGCGCCTCTTCAGGTATTGGAGAAGCATTGGCCATCGCTTTTGGAAAAAGAGGCGCCAAACTGGTACTTTCATCCCGTCGTTTAGCGGAATTGCAACGTGTCAAAACAACACTGGCTCTTCCGGATGATCGTATTTTTATTCTCCCACTCGACTTAAGTGATACCACTCAAATTGATACATTAACACAGCAGGTTATACAACGTTTCGGGCAAATTGATATACTGGTAAATAATGGAGGAATTAGTCAGCGTGCTCTTACCAAAGATGCACCCATCAGCATTGACAGAAAAATTATGGAAGTTAATTTTTTTGGAACGGTTGCTTTAACTAAAAGTGTATTGCCTTATTTTCTGAAACAACAGTCGGGTCAAATTGTTGTGATCAGTAGTATCTCCGGCAAGTTCGGATTTTATTTCCGCTCTGCCTATTCTGCATCCAAACATGCCTTACATGGTTTTTTTGAATCCTTACGAATGGAAGTAGATAAGGATCACATTAAAGTATTGATGGTTTGCCCTGGTAAAGTCAAAACCAATATCTCTGTCAATGCTGTAACTGGGAGCGGCGAAAAGCACAATAAAATGGACCCTAGTACAGAAACAGGTTTAAGTGCCCAGGCCTGCGCGGAGCAGATTATAAAAGGAATAGAAAAAGAGAAAGAAGAAATTTTTATCGGCGGAAAAGAATTGCGTGCAGTTTGGATCAAACGCCTTTTTCCAAGCCTCTTTTCAAAATTAATTAAAAAACAAAAAGCGGAGTAGCACTTCGTGCTACTGTAATAAAGACTTGATCCCCCTGAGGCGGATCACAAATTTTATAAAATGACACAAGTAATAGCAGAAAAAAAAATGACTACTTCAAAAAAAAGTACTACGCCAACGATCGCCGGTATTCAACAAATGGGTATTGGTGTTCCAAATGTACACGAAGCTTTCAAATGGTATCGCCAACATTTTGGTATGGATATTCCTATTTTTGAAGAAGCAGCCGAAGCCAATTTAATGTTGCCCTATACAGGAGGCAAACCACACCAGCGTCACGCCATCCTTGCTGTAAATATGAAAGGCGGCGGTGGTTTTGAAATCTGGCAATATACAAGTCGTACCCCTGTACCACCAGCATTTGAAATTCAATTAGGAGATTTGGGTATTTTTTGTACACGTATCAAAACAAGCGACGTAAAAGGTTCTTACGAATTTTTAAAATCAAAAAATGTAACACTTGTTGGAGGGCTTACCAGAGATGCCGGAGGAAATGATACATTTTATGTACGTGACCCCTGGAACAATCTATTTCAAATCGTAAAAAGCAATTCCTGGTTTGGCAACGGCAAACAATTAACAGGAGGTCCTGCCGGATGCATGATTGGTGTAACGGACCTAGAGCGATCAAAAAAATTCTATGCAACCATTCTAGGTTATGATACGGTGGTGTATGATAAAGAAGGTGTTTTTGAAGATTTTAAAAATTTACCAAGTGGTAGCCACAAAGTAAGGCGTGTGTTATTAAAACACAGTCAACCACGTGTAGGTGCCTTCTCCAAACTATTAGGAGCAAGTGAAATTGAATTGGTTCAAATAGAAGGACGCACACCTCGTCGCATTTTTGAAAATCGTTTTTGGGGTGATTTGGGTTTTATTCATTTATGTTTCGATATTACCAATCAGCAAGCGATGAAAACGCTGTGCGAACAAAATGGTTGTCCGTTTACAGTAGACAGTGGAGAAAAATTTGACATGGGTGAAGCAGCAGGCCATTTCAGTTACATTGAAGACCCGGATGGCACGTTGATCGAATTTGTAGAAACGAAAAAAATTCCTATCCTTAAAAAATTAGGGTGGTACCTTGATTTGCGCAAGCGGGATGCAAAACAACCACTGCCGGATTGGATGCTGAAGGCCTTGGCGTTGAACAGGGTGAAGAATTAAAAAGAATAAAAAAAGGTTTAAAAAAAAGGTGGTTATTTTCATAACCACCTTTCTCATTTTAGAATGCATACTTCAAAGCAATTCCACCGAAATAATATGCCTTGTTTGGCGCCGGCAGATACGCATCTGGTAACTGATTTAGGAACACCATATAATAATAATGTGTATTGGTAATATTATTCGCACCAACAAACACATCCAATCCAACGTGTTGAGCAAACGTTCGTTTAAAACCGATTTTTGCATTTAATAAATTATAGCTTTGTGTTTTATTCAGCTGATCGGATGTAAAATACATTCCATCTCTGTAAGAATATTGCACATTTGCATAAATACCAACCTGTGTGCTGGCATCTATACCTGCATTAAACGTAATAGGCGCAACACCTACTACTTTATTGCCACTGTAATCGACTTCCACTTTGTTCTTTTTAGAAGCATCCAATGATTGGAATTTATAATCTTTGTACTTAAAATCAGCGTAGCAAAAATTAGCATAAGGAGTAACTGCAGATATAAATTTAACTGCAGATTGGATTACGGTATATTTCACCAATGCTTCCAATCCTTTATGATCCTGTGATCCGCCATTTGCCACGTACGTGTAAGAAGTGGCTGTATTGGCTGCATTCGGCACAGCAACCGTGGTCATTTTATTGGAGAATACGGTATTAAATGCAGCTAGCTCGTAAAGCAGTCGTTTGTCTAGCAACGAGCCTTTTGTTCCAATTTCGATTTGTGTTCCCTTTTCCGGTTTCAAGTCCCTTACTACTTCTCCTGTTACCGGAATAAAGAAATACGAGCTTACCGGAGCTTTGTATCCTACACTGTAAGAAGCATACACGGATATGCTTTTATTAAACACTTTATTCAGCGCCACATGTGGAGATAACATATCTCCATAAAAAGCACTGTAAGTGGTTGGTTTATTATTTACCGGCTTATTGTTGGCTGCAACATAAAAACGATCATTTAATCGAATCCCCATTGTACTGCTTCCAATATCTCCTGTAAGCGAAAATTGATACGGCATATTCAATACCCATTCTGTAAACAACGAAATGGTTTTTGATTGTGTTACCTGGTTACTTCTCATGCTACCCACTATGTTGTTTCCTGTAATATTGGTACTATCCACAACCATATTGTAGCCGATAATCTGGGCATCCTGGCGTTGCATCTCTGTTCCGATTACTCCAGTCAAACCAAATTTTTCACCCAATGGAATATTCAAATCAAAGGTAGAACGCAATCCATAATTGATCGGGTCTTTATCTGTCCAACCACCAGCTGAACTCACATTGCTAACGATTCCTGTACCAAATAAAGAAGTGGTATTGGAAAAGTATTTACACAATTGATACGTGTGGCTAACACCTGTTCGTATAGACATTACGTTGGTATGCGCATCGTTTTTAATATATGCGGGGTTGCCGGTATAATCTAAAGAATTGTATTGCGCGATGGTTAACTCCCCATTGCGTTCATCATAACTATTGCTATAACCAACATAAGCAGATATGCTTTGCTTTTCAGAAGGTTGAAACGCTGTCATGAGGTTAACAAAATCTTTTTGAGAAGCGGTATGCGGCATAAAACCATCGTAATATTGCTTACCATAATTGATTAATACGGATGAACGTGCGCCTCCAATAGCAAGATGTGTGGTATAACGTTGCAAACCGAAATCACCCATTAATACATCCTGTTGCAATGAAATTTTTCCTTTTTCGGGAGTGATTGTTTTAAGATTCACAACCCCTGCAATGGCTAATCCATAAAGCGCTCCGGATGGTCCTTTTTGAATGCTCACATTTCCTACAGAAGCAAAATCAACATCGTCCATTAACGTTATTCCTTCTGCATCTGTAACAGGAATATTGTTTAAATAAACTTTTGTACCCTGTCCGTCAAAATTACTGCTAACACCATTGGTTCCTCTTGCACCGTTCCCATAACCACGTATATTGAATTGCTGCCCAGCTGAAATTGTTCTTCTTTCCATAAATACGCCTGGAACATTTCCGTTAATAACATCATCCAAAAATAATCCTGTTCCTCGTTTTAATTCTTTTGCACTTAATTCTGTCACAGAGACAGGACGTTTCAAATTTACAGAGTCAGGGTTTGCTTCCGCAAATGTGCTTACCGGATTAAGGGAATGAACAGTATCAGGCATCTGAGCAAAGCCAGCACCTGCAATAAATAAAAAGCCACCAAATAAAATTCTCTTTTTCATGTTTTCTAAATCAAATAATATAATGTTTAAGCATATACCGGTATCACTTATTAATAAGCAATGGCATATACGTGAAGGAATACACAGGCAATACAAAAGAACGCCTGCATAAAGAATTTAAAGTTCAAGTAAATTTAATTAAACAACACGTGGGGGAGGATATTTGATTTCCATATACACTTTCGTGTAATGATTGCTGAAAACAGAAGTTTGAACAATTGAAATGTAAGGTCTATAAGAGTAACATGCTTTTCTATCCGTAAAATACAATGGATTTAAAACAGGCTCTCTTTTACGCGGCTGCTTGCTTTTCGGTGAATGCTCAAAAAAATCAAAAAAATGTTCGAACAATGCTTCTTCTTTCCCATCATTCATGCACAAAAAAACAAAATCACTTGCTGTTTCTGTTATTTGCGCAACATCATAATATACCCCATTTAAGAAAAACTCTTTATTTTTTCTAATCCAATGTGTCGTTGAAATTGCGTCTTTTTTAACAGCAATGGTAATTAAATGAGCTCCACATTCACCAGATTCTATTTTGTCATCCATTTCTTTGTTGATGCTCTCTTTAAGGTAGTCAAACACAAAAAAATACTCCACGGAACTATACAGGAAGCTTACTACTAAAACCAGAAGGGTTAATTGACGTATCCAGGATGAAATAGGCATGTACACAATCAAAAGAAGTTGACTTTCTTTTATAAAAACTAGATTAAAACTATGTGCCTATGGTGGTTAAATCTCAGGGCTATTAAAATAAAAAGGGACTATCCGTAAATTGATAGTTCCTTTTTATCCGTATCTAAATTTCTTATCGCATCAAATTAATATGACCTTGTAATTCTTGTTGTTTATCAAAATAATCAAGTGCTACTACTTTATACGTATATACGTCATTGTTTTGCAACACATCTTTGTAATATCCGTTCCAACCTTCACTTAATTCACTTGTTTCAAATACCAACTCACCCCAGCGGTTGTAAATCTGAAAGCTGATCAGGTCTTTGATACCCCAACCTTTTACATAAATAATATCATTGTTACCATCCCCATTGGGTGTAAAGGTAGTTGGTACTTTAATAAATGTAAGTGGTTTTACGTGTATGCTAAATACACCATCTGCAGTGGTACATTTTTTAATATCTTCCATATGCACGTTATAAATAATATCATTCAATGGATGAACTGTTGGTCGTGTACATTGTAAGCAGCTCAAACCGTCTGTTGGTGTCCAGGTAAATTTAACGGATCCTCCCTTATTACTAATCGGCAGATGAATCGTATCTCCCACAATAATGGTCGTATCATACTTAATATCAACGAGCGGTGGTATTACATACAACTCTGTAGGTACCTGCGTTACACAGCTATTGGCATCTTTTACACTAACGGTATAGGTTATAGATGTTGTTGGTGTCTGAGCTATTGGAGTAGGACTTG